>JBAQGR010000427.1:0-4972 GCA_049287895.1 Desulfatitalea sp. | reverse complement strand
CAGGGGATGGTCCCACGAAAATCGTCATCCGGGATATCCTTCTTGATCCAGGCCCCCAGGGAGGGCGGCATGAAGCGGAAGCCGTCCACGATTTTATCTGCGGTAGTCATCGATCCTTCTCCTTTGCCGCTCCGGCAGGGGCGCCGCGCTTCCAAGAAGGTGGCACGGCGTCCCGCCAGGGTTAGCGAAGTACTACTTCCAGTTCATCCATCACCGCAATGTCCGGTTTGCCCGCCAACACCGTGGCCAGCGTTGCGGAAAACTCTTTGAAGTGGGGTGCTCCCGAATGGGCGGCCAGGGCCTGTTTGTCCTTGTAACGTTCGACGATCACGATGGTGTTCGGATCGGAACTCTTGCGGTTCATGCTATAGAGCAGCGTGCCCTCTTCGGCGGCCACCTTTTTCATAAACCCTTTGAATGCGGCGATGGTCTCTTCGGCCTTACCCTCTTGAAGCGGTAACTTTGCGATGACGGTGATCATTGTGAACCTCCTGCTGATTGCCTATGGATTACCGCCCCAAGGGCGGCTGTGAACACGGTCTATTTCAGTTCGGGTCGGGCTGCGGTCGGCCAGGACCATTTGTCAGCCGCCCCACCTTAGAAAAGTTGAGCGCCCTTGTCAACCAAGCTGGACCATCGCTTTTGCCTTTTGACAACCCGAAAGCGGGCATGGTAGCTTAGTGAGACTATTCCAGCATGACGGCAACCGTTCGATAATGCCAAATTAGTTGTGAGGTTTTATCAAATTTTCCATCGGTTTCATGGGGGGTACTTGAATGATCATCAACCAACCCGGCCCGGTCAGCGAGCATATCCAGCTCCTCGGCCGTTATGAATCGTGTGTCTATCTGGTCCAGGGAAAAGAGGAGAGCTGGTTGCTCGGCGGCGGCATGGCCTACATCGTGCCTGAGCTGCTGGCGCAGATCGAAGCGTTCGGCATCGATGAGCGGCGCATTACCCGCCTCTTTATCCTGCACGCCCACTTCGACCATTGCGGCGCGGTCCCTTTTCTTAAAAAGCGTTGGCCCTGGGCCACGGTGATGGCGTCGGTGCGAGCCAAGGAGCTGATCGACAAACCCCAGATTGTAGAGAGTCTGGCCCAGATGAATCAAAGCGCCACCGCGCGCATGGGACGCGAAGCTCAGGAGCGTTTGCTGGGATTTCAGTTCGACCAACTGCGCATCGAAGCGACCGTGGCCGAAGGCGATCGGCTGCGCTGCGGCGACCTGGATCTGGAAGTTCTCGAGGTGCCGGGCCACTCTTCTTGCTCCATCGCCTTGTATATGCCCGCGGAGCGCGCCCTCTTTGCTTCGGATGCCGTGGGCTTGTGCACCAAAGGAGTTCACCAGCCGACCCCCAACTCCAACTACGATCACTACCAGCAAAGCCTGGAGAAGATGGCGCGGCTTGCTCCGGAGGTGCTGCTGCTGGAACATTTCGGCGCCTATACGGGCGACGATAGCCGCGCCTTTATTCCCAAGGCGATCGAGGCGGCCCAAAAGACGCGCGAACTGCTGGAAGAGACCTACCGCCGCACGCGGGATATCGATCAATGCACCCGGGAGATCACCGCGATCTTTCTCAAACGCGCCAACGACTCCTTTCTTTCCAACGAGGTGCGCGCCATGGTGGCCGGCCAGATGGTGCGCTTCATCGCCAAAGCCATCGAGGCACGCAACGGCTGACGTTTCTGCGAGCATTGCTCTCCGGAGATGGTGTCGTGGCATCCGCGGGCAAGCCGCGTCCTGCGGCAAGATGAACTTCAGTGAGGGTGGGAAGTAAAGAGAGGGGAAGAGAAGAAGGGCGCGCTGGCGTGGCACCGTCGTGCAGGGATTTACTTGCGTTTTTTCTGACCTTCCGGGGCCATGTTCATCAGTTTTTGGAAGCGTTCGGGGCCGATGATCTGACGGACCTCGACGAAGAAAGCAAAGCGTTCGTCGGCCAATGCGCTGCGTGCCTGTTCCAGGGCACGGTGCTGGGCCTTGATGGCCGCGTCGTCGCTACTGCGTTTCTCGACCATAGTTTGCAGCTTGAACTGCTCGGCTTCCACCTGGCTTTTATGACGGATCATCTTCAGCCGGGAAGCCTCGAAAGCCCGTTCCAATTGTTGGATTTCACCGCCGCTGAGTTGCAGTTGCTGCACCACCTGCGGTGAATTCCACCAACGCCCCGCCGGGGCTTCCTGGGCATAGACCATCGCGGCGGCCAACACCACCATGAGCACAGCCGCCAATCCGCGCACACCTTTGGACATGGGGTAACCCCTTTTGAGATCGTGAATCGTCATTTTCTTCTATAGTGGGTACAACCCAATTGATCACGTATTCCTGTAAGACGTTGAATGGTGGTTCATAGTTTACATGGCGGGTAAATTTTTTCCATTCTCCCCATCCCAGGCGCACCCGAATGAAACGGAGGCGGAGACGGACCCTGGATGGCTCCGAAAGTTATCCCAGCAGATTGTCCAGGGCCATCATGATGACAAAACCGACCATGACGCCGAAGGTGGCGCTGCGGGATTTGCCCTTGGCGTGGGTTTCGGGAATGATCTCGTCGCTGATCACGAAGAGCATGGCGCCGGCCGCAAAGGCCAGCCCAAAGGGAAGCACCTGTTGGAAGAGGGTAACGGCGCCAACCCCCAGCAGGCCGCCGATGGGTTCCACCAGGCCGGTAAGGGTCGCATAGCCGATGGCCCGCCAGCGACTGTAGCCCAAGCCGATGAGCGGCAGGGCCACGGCCAGGCCTTCGGGCATGTTTTGGATGCCGATGCCGATGGCCAGGCTGGTGCCGCCGCCCACGTCGCCCGTGCCGAACCCAACACCTACAGCCAGGCCTTCGGGAAAGTTGTGGATGGTGATGGCGATGATGAAGAGCCAGATTCTTTTGAGATGGGAATCGGGGCCCTCCTTGCCCATGGCAAAGTGTTCGTGGGGCAGCCAGTTGTCGACGCGGTCCAGGAAGATGGCGCCGATGAGCATGCCCACGATGACAATGTAGACACCGACTCCCGGCCAGATGGCATCGCCGTAATCGATACCCGGTACGATCAGCGAAAAGGAGGTGGCGGCCAGCATCACACCGGCCGCGGCGCCCAGCATGGTATTGACCAGGCGTGGGGGAATCTGCTTAAAGAAAAGGATGGGCAGGGCGCCTACCCCGGTGGCCAGGCCGGCCAGCAAGCTGGCCAACAGGCCTATTCCGATCATGCTCATAAATTACCCCCGGTGGTTGAATTCCGTTATTCTTCACTTAATAGAGTAATCGTCCATCGGCGTCAAGCGGGGGCAGGAGCGGACGAGCGGCGGCTCGCCTCTACGCGGCGATCCTGCGCTCTTCGATGATCTTGCCGCGGGTGCTGACCACCACCAGGGTGAAGGGAATCCGGCTGCCCGCGTCTTGCAGGGCTTTTTCCACGATGCGCGGCAGGCCGCCGCAACAGGGCACCTCCATGATGACGATGGTAATGCTTTTAAGGCCGGCGGTTTTGAAAATGGCCGTGAACTTCTCTACATAGGACTGGGCGTCGTCGAATTTGGGGCAGCCGAGCATGACGGTTTTGCCGCGTAAAAACTCCTGGTGAAAGGCGGGAAAGGCCACGGGCACGCAATCGGCCGCCACCAGCAGATCGGCGCCTTTAAGGAAAGGGGCGTTGGGCGGGATCAACCGGATCTGCACCGGCCAGTGGGAGAGGGCCGATGATTGAATCGGAAGCTGCTGGCCCGGACGGTTGGCTTGGGCGCACGGGCTGAAGCTCTGGATCTGGGCCGACGGGCAGCCGCAGGCCATGGTTTTCGGGGGCTGGACCGCCTGGACTTCCAGATGGCGCTCCACGGCCTCCTCGTCAAAGGCGTCGGCTTCTCTTTCGATGATTTTGAGGGCATCCTCGGGGCACTCGCCGATGCAGGCGCCTAAGCCGTCGCATAAACTGTCGGAGACGACTTTGGCTTTGCCGTCCACGATGGCCAGGGCCCCTTCGGCGCAACCGGTCACGCACTGGCCGCAGCCGTTACACTTCTCTTCGTCGATTTGAATGATCTTGCGCATCTGTTTCATACATAACCTCATCTGGATTAATTGTTCGGGAACAACCGGCGGGCATAAGCCTGCCCGTTTTGGGTCCGAAAGACACCCTGAATTTCCAGTGCTTCCACGGGTTCAGTGGCGGCTCCTGGCTTGAGGCGTTCTTCCCAGTCGGCAAGGGCGGCGGCATCGGCCACCAGGTCGTGTTCGGCGGAAAGATCGCCGGCCACAGGGCTTTGGCCGTCGAGGATGGCGCACACTCTGTCCACCAGCGGTGGGGGCGCCTTCAGATCTCCCAGCAGGCCGCGCGCCGCGGGCCGCTCGCCGTTCCCGCGGTCCGACGGGTCCAGATCCCACACATAGGCCGCGATGATCACGGCCGCTAAATTACCTTGTTCGGCCTGGGCGATCTGTTCGGCATGCCGGGCGCGGCGCGCGGCGCGGCCGATGCGTTTGAAATCGTTTTTCAAGTGGCGCTTGACGGCAATGGCCACGCGGTCCTTGAGCAGATCCTCTTTCTGGGCCACCAGCTCCGGCGGCAGGTCCCCCAGGCATTGGGCGGCGAATTGGCAGTAGGCGGCGCAGCCGAAATCCATCTTGGGGTTGACGAAGCGGTGGCCGCAACCGCGGCATTTACGGGTGGTATCGTCCTTGAAAAACTCCACCGTGAGGCCGCATTTGGGGCAGGGGGCCTCGAAGATCGCGCCGGCATTCCAAAATTGGGTATCTTGTCCGGGACATTTCATGGGGCCGCTCCTTTTCTGAATGGACACTATCGCATTGATGGCACCGCATTTCCGGAGCGTTCTGGGCTGCTCCGGAAATGCATCTTACACTGCTATCCCAATATCGCCTTCAAATCCTGATCGGCGGTGCTGATGGGCATGATGTTGAAGTTCTTGACCAGCACATCCAGTACGTTGGGGCTGATGAAGGCCGGCAGGCTTGGGCC
>JBAQGR010000426.1:0-1834 GCA_049287895.1 Desulfatitalea sp. | reverse complement strand
ATAGGCCGCCACGTTGGAACCGATGCCCCCCGCGCCCGCGATGCCGACTTTCATGCGATCAGATCCCAATCCTTGTACACCGGTTGATAGCCCTGGGCCATGATGGCCTGCACCACCTGATTCACATCGCGGGTGTCGGAGATCTCGAACTGGGGCGTTTGGCGTTGATCCGGCTGCGCATAACCGCCCACGCCGGTGCACGAACCGGCCGAAAAGCGCGTGGCCCCCAGGTGCATCAACCGGTCGCGGAAAGCGGCGCGCTCCCGGGTCGATACGGTAATTCCGGCGCGCGGCAGAAAGAGGCGCAGGGCCAGCAGAAATTGCACGAACTCGCGGTCGTCGGCCGGGTGGCGCGGCTGGAAATCCCCTTCGGCCGGATTGAAGCGCGGCAAGGAGACGCCGATCTCGGTCTCCAGGTAACGGTCGTCCAGATAGCCGGCGTGCAGACCGGTGAAGAATACTTCCCGGCGCTTCTCGCCCAGGCCGAGGAGCGCGCCGATGTTCACCGCGCGGAATCCGGCGCGTGCGCCCCGCTCGGGCGCATCCAGGCGAAAACGGTAGTCGGTTTTCGGGCCGGCCAGGTGCACTTCGCGGTAGATCGCCGGGTCGTACACCTCCTGGTAGAGGGTCAGGCCGTCGGCGCCGGCCGCTTTCAGCCGATGATAGTCCGCTTCCTGCATGGGAAACATTTCGATGGAGACCGATGCGAAGTACTTCTTGAGCAACCGGATCGCCGCCTCGATGTAATCCATGGGGGTCACTTCGCGCGCCTCGCCGGTGAGCACCAGGAGATGGCGCATGCCGGTGGCGGCGATGGCCCGGGCCTCGGCCTCGATCTCGGCCAGGCTCAGCTTGCGCCGCTCGATGGCGTGCGAACGATTGAAGCCGCAGTACGCGCACTGGTTGACGCAGTAATTGGCGATGTAGAGCGGAATGAACAACTGGATCGTGCGGCCGAAGTACTGCACGGTCAACCGCCGGGCCTTCTGGGCCATGGGTTCTAGAAATCGGGCCGCCGCGGGGCTGAGCAGCGTTAGAAAATCCAGGGCCTCCAACGTCTCCTTGACCAGTACGCGCTCCACGTCCGGAGCGCCGACCTGGGCGAAGAAGGCAGCGAAGTCGAAATCTTCGTATTTTTCCATGATTGCATAAAAGGACATTGGCTTCCTACGCATTCAAAAAGCCCGTCAGCGGCGACGACGCCCGGGCCAAAGCACTCGTCTCGGCCAGCCTGGCCAGATAGGCCATGCGGCCGGCCTGGACCGCCAGGCCGAAAGCCCGACCCATGGCCACCGGGTCCTGGGCCGTGGCAATGGCCGTGTTGACCAGCACCGCGTCGGCGCCCATCTCCATGGCCGCCGCCGCATGCGAAGGCCGGCCGATACCGGCATCGACCACCACCGGCACCCGGCAGTTTTCCACGAGCAGGGCGATCAGCGGCGCGGTTTCCAGCCCGCGGTTGGAGCCGATGGGCGCACCCAGAGGCATGATCGCGGCAGCGCCGGCACTCTCCAGCCGCTTGGCCAGGGGCAGGTCAGGCAACACATAGGGCAGCACCACGAAGCCTTCCTTGGCCAACGCTTCGGTGGCGTGCAGGGTTTCGTAGTTGTCGGGCATCAGGTACTTGGTATCGGTGATCACCTCGATCTTGATGAAATCGCCGCAACCCGCTTCCCGGGCAATGCGGGCGATTCGCACCGCCTCCGAGGCCGTGCGCGCCCCGGACGTGTTGGGCAGCAGCGTGACCGTCTTGGGTATGTAATCCAGGATGTTGTCCGCCCCGGCCGCCAAATCGATGCGCCGCAGGGCCACCGTGATCATCTGCGAACCGCTG
>JBAQGR010000425.1:0-3968 GCA_049287895.1 Desulfatitalea sp. | reverse complement strand
ACTGCACCGCGAACAGCCTGCACCTTTTCTCGAATCCCTTGGGTCACAAGCTCAATTTCGTCGTGAACCATTGCGGCTGAGCTGCCGGCAAGCTGTCCCAACAGTTCAGTAAAGGATTCGCGTACGGGTGTGGTGCCCTTGTTTACCGCTTTGCTGTTCATTGGGAAAAGGCGGCCTCCTTACCTGCGTCGTAAAATAACTCCGAGGATTAAGCCGACGCCGCCTGCGATCAGGATGCTGCGACCTGGGCTCTGTCCGACGTATTCACGGAACCTGGCATCCGCCTGCTCATAGTCGAATTGCCGAACGTACTCGGCTGAATGATTCAACCACTCGGATGCCTGCTTTCCGTACTGAGCTATGCCGGATTGCGCGTCCTGATCCGCTGCTTTTTCGCCTATAACCCCGGCGACATCATGCAACTTATCGGCAATACTATTTTTGATATTCTCGAAGCCGGTCGACTTACCCGAAGCCTGGAATTCAGCCGCGATTTCTCCATCTTTATCAACTTCTCGATTGTCTATTCCCATGGTTCACCTCATTAAAATTAAAAGATCAGGTCGACATGGCGTCTCGCAATTGGCGCAAAAGCGCGCCGGCGCCATCTGAATGGGCACACGCCCGATGGCCGCAACGTATGCCGAAATCCATCTGAGTTTTACGTGCCCGACAGGTAACGGGTTACTCCCAAGCCATTGCCTGTATAAAGCATGAAGAGCTTTCATCCTCTTGCTCAGGGGTATCGGCTATATCGGCTGGGAGTTGTGCGTTTAAATCGGCAAATACTTGGTCTGCAATCAGGGCGTGCATATGGGTTGTCGGGTGCACGTCATCCCAAAAAAGGTAGTCTCCGCCATCGAAATTATTCGGGGGGGCTAACTTGGGTGCCGGTTCGGTCACGTTAATGAAGCCGAAGGCGCCCGGATCATTTCGGATTTCCAAGAATAAAGCATCGATGTCAAATTCATAGATTTCTATACTTGGGTGAGCGGTACGGAATGTGCCTATCATACTTGCCAGGGCCGCATTGAAGTTGACGGAAAATGCAGTGGCCTGAGGTGCTTCGGGTGTTCCCAGCGTATCCGGTATAATGCCCAGATCGGGCAAATTCAGAATCAGCATAAACATGGCCCCATTGTCGACGAGTTCCGTCATGGCGTCGTTGATATTGTCAACTGCCCCTTGGGAATCCCCATCCCCGTTCAGACAATCGTTTCCTCCGATCCAGATCGCATACAGGTTCGTCGGCGAAAGCGGGGGACCCGCCGCCAGGATATGCGCCCTCACCTGTTCGATCAGCCCCGGCGGTGTTAATCCATCGCTTTGGGCACCACCGAGCGCTCGATCGGTTAAATTGGTGTCAAAGTGGGCAGGGTCGGTTAAATATTCGACCCACACCGGTCCATTGGAAAAACGGCCTTCCCAGTACAATTCCGGATCAGGCATAGGCTGGTCATCCACCAGCACGTAATTTCCATTGTCCGACAAGCTGTCACCGAAGATGACGATTTCACCAAAGGGTCCTGCCAGAGTGTTAGATGCACCCAGTAGAAGAGATATCGTTAAAAGGATAAGGACAGCCAAGATTGTTTTCGTTTTCATCGGTTATTCTCCCTGTTTGATTCTTCCTCTTCATGACCTTTGTTCAGTTCTTTCAATAGCGCGTGTGCTATTTTTCTTGCGTGTTGCATAAGTTCTCCTGAACCAACACCATCAAAATCCCAGCGACACCCCCAGGCTATAGTATTCAACCTTACTGACGTAAAACTGGCCACGCGGATCGAACCCCTTGTACCACTCGGCCATGAGGTGCAGGCGACGTTGTCCCGGGTTGGGATGACCGAACTCGAGGCCGGCCTTGACGCTGGTATCGATGTCCCAGTCATGCTCCTCGAAGCTTTTGAAGTCCACTCCGCCGATGGGCCTGCCGCCCCACACAAGCGGCTTGCTGGCGCGATACTCCAGCCCCCAATGCCCGCTCAGCGGCTTGAGATCGTCCGGTTCTTTGTGGACCAGGTACTCACCGCCACCGTACGCTCGCCATCCACGCCATTCGCGGGAGTAGATGAGCTCAAGGGCTTCGTAGCTCAGGTTAACCCGTTCCGGAGGATTGACGCTCTGGAGGAATTCATCTCCCAAGTGAGAGCTTTGATGATAAATGCGGAGGCGCAGCGAATTGTCGCCATAGCGGTATGTGGCGGGGATACCGATGGTGTAATCCGCGTTGATGAGGTCGTAGGAAGGGGTGTCCAAGTTGAATTGGGCGAACATCCCGCCTTCCAAGTTCAGCTGCAAACCGTCCCCCTCACGACTACCGAAGAACCTGTAAAGGCCGAATGTCTCTCCGAAGCCGACGGACGCCATGGTGTAGTGCTCACCCAGCGATTCGAAGCGGTTGATGGTGACAAAGAACCGCGCCTGCTTCGGATCGGCGATGAGTGGCCGGAACAGGTCGCCTGTCGGGAAGGCTTCGCCTTCACCGCTTAACCCCACCAACTTGCGGAGCGCGCCAGGCTTACGGACATCGGCAGGTTTCACTACAATCGCGATCCTCTGCAGTCCGTCTATAGAGCGCAACTGTTCGTCGACCGCCTCCCGCCGCCGCGGGTCATCCTCAAACAAAGTAATCGTGGCGACCCCGTTGACAATCTTTAAAATATAAGTGTCTCGCTCCCAGTGCAGATCCCGCTCAAGAATGGAAGCGATATAACCGGTCAGAAATTCATCGCCGGCCCGGTCCGCGGCCACCGCGGGAAAAATCGGCAAAAGAAGCAGGAGACAGACAACGGCTGCGCATAGGCGAACGACAACATTGAGACGATAGGTCATACACATCAGCAACCTCACCTTATCCCCTGTTTTTTACCCAATCGATCGTGCCGTAACCTGATGCGCCTTTAGCCCAATGCTTTCAAAAAGGCCCCTTCTACTTGTCGAAAAGTTTCTTGATCAGGCCGAGCTTTTCTTGAACCTGCCCGTCCGACTTTTCGCCTTTGCCTTCGGCTTCCAGATCGGGATTCATGCTTGCGTGCCCGGCGATCTCCTTGATCTTGCCCTTCACTTGGTGCAACTTGCCTTCTACTTCGTCTCTTGTTCCTGATTTCATGGTATTCCTCCTTTAGAAATATTGGTGCGCTATTCGCTGACTTCTATCAATTTTATAAATACAATCTTTGTGCCAGGTTTCAAGAACCAGGGTCTGGTCACCTATCATTTTGATTTTGTGGAACAATCGGCAAGAAAGCAATTACCGGACCGGCTATCTCAGTCTTAGATTAAAGGTCATATTTAATCGTAGGTCACATATGACCCTTTTTCGGTCCGCATGTTCGGATGGGTGGCCAATGCCAAGGGCGGATTGAAGTGCAGTGCCTGCCTCTGGGTTGCCTTTACAGACCGCTCTTTTGGGGGGCGTGCGGATTTTATGGTTTGCGGATATTGAGTTTGCGCATGCGGGCGCGCAAGGTGCTGCGGTTGAGCCCAAGGATTTCAGCCGCGCTGTTTTGGCCGCCGACCTTCCAATGGGTCTGATCGAGAACCCTGACAATGTATTCGCGCTCAACCGCTTCCAACGTTCTTTGGTTTGCACTCAGGTCCTTGAACGGCTTCTTGAGTTCATCCACCAGGCGCAGCTTGGGGCCCGACGAGTTGATCACCGCACGTTCAAGGACGTTTTCCAACTCGCGAACATTTCCAGGCCAGTGATAGGTTTGTAAGGCATTCATGACGCTCACCGGAATGATTTGGATGCTCTTGCCCAATCGCTTGTAAATCTTTTGGACGTAAAATTCCACGAGCAGCGGTATGTCTTCCCGGCGATCCCGGAGCGGCGGCATGGTGATCGGGAAGACATTCAGCCGGTACCAAAGATCCTCCCGGAATCGGCCTTTACGTACTTCTTCTTCCAGATTGCGGTTAGTAGCGGCAACAATGCGGACATCGACTTTTATGGTACCGGAGCCGCC
>JBAQGR010000424.1:0-1772 GCA_049287895.1 Desulfatitalea sp. | reverse complement strand
GTATACTACCGGTGCGAGGAGCGCTTGCGCCGTCTGATCGAAGAGGCCGGGATCGCCAAAACCCTGCCCACCTATCATCTCCGGCAGTGGTTTCTGCTCCATATTGTCGGCGAGACCATCGGGCGGGAGGATCATGATCTGCCCTTGGAGGTGATCACCAAGGTCAACCAGCTGCTGTCGGAGGTGGTCCGAGACAATCGCAGCCTGGTGAATCAGTACCGCCGGCAGATCAAGACCTACATTCGCGAGACGCGCTTCACCCAATACCTGCGCCAAGTGGAAAGCCTGGCCACCAGCATATTGGACCTGCTGGCCTGGATCGGGGAAAGGGGGCTGGCCCTGCGCGACCTCAAACCGGAAAACCTTTTTGTGGCCGGCAATCCCGATGAATATCCGGCCTTTCTCAATGATTCCAAGAAGTATTCCATTGGCCTGATCGATGTGGAAACGGCCGTGCCCATCGATGCCGAGGATCCGGTCCTCATTCCCCAGCCCCAACTGGCCGGGACTCCCTTGTACGCCACACCGACCCATCTGATGCCCAATATTTTGTTGCTGGAGGCGTATGAAGACATGCGGACCATCCTCCATCTTCAGGATTGGTATGCCACCATCGCCATTCTATTCAGGATCGTCACCGGCGAGAACTTGTTCGGCACCACGGCCCATGTGTTTCCAGAGATTATCAATCGGTTGAAGCTGATCGATCCCTCCGGGCCGGATATGACAGAAGATGTGATCCGAATCCAGCGTCTCTTCTGGAACAGCGCGGTGGCCGAGTTTCAAGAGGGTATGGCTAAAAATGCCGGTGATTTCGCCCGCGTGGAGGTGGCGGTTCCCGCTGTATTCGTGGATGAGCTGCGGTTCAGTTTACAAAAGGAGGTGCGCGAAATCGAGAAGACCGTGGCCAGGGCCGTGGCCGAGCAATCCTTTTTCAACAGCGGCGACAAACGGCGCTTTCTCAAACAGGCCTCCGCGGAAAAGATCAGCCAAATGAAAAACAAACTGGCCCAGGAGGTCGAAAGCGGCGAAGGCCATCTGCAAAGTCAGGTGCTGCTCTACTTTGAGCTTCTCGAAAAATTCAAGTCCCGCCTGGAGCATAAGCAACGGGCCGTAGCCGCCCTCGGCAGCCCCAACCCCACCGTCAGCGTCGACCAGATCATGGAAGTGATGTTCCAGAGGGTGTTCACCACCATGTACCCCGCCCATTGGCCGGAATTGGCACCCAAGCTGTACGGCACCAGCGCGTTCTTGGCCACGGATATCACCACCTACCAGGCCACGATGTAATTTTTTGAAACCACTTTTCTGGAAGGAGCTACAACCGCCCCTTCATACAGTACTTGACTAGATCGTCGGGATGCACGAGCTGTTCGGAGACAGCCTGGCCGCGCACCGAGATGCCGGCTGTGTGCACCGTTTCCGGATGGCCGCTGACCAGCGGATGCCACTCGGGCAGATCCTTGCCCTCGGCCACCAACCGGTAGGCGCAGGTTTTGGGCAGCCAGCGCAGCGCTCGGATATTGTCGGGCCTGAGCTCGACACAATCGGATACCAGGAGATGGCGCGAGGCATAATCGGTGCAGCGGCAGGTGTGGATGTCCAGAAGATAGCAGGCCACCCAGGTGTAGTAGATCTTGCCCGTGGTGGGGTTCCTCAATTTTTGCAGACAGCAGCGACCGCAACCGTCGCACAACGCTTCCCACTGCGTGGCAGTCAACTGATCCAGGGTTTTGCCTCTCCAGAACAGATCCAATGCTCGATTTCTCCCA
>JBAQGR010000423.1:0-1665 GCA_049287895.1 Desulfatitalea sp. | reverse complement strand
GCAATGATATGATCTGCAAGCCGTCTTAAAATAAAATTTTGGTTCAAGATAAAGGCGGCATCGGTTTTCAAACACGGATATTGGGCAAAAAGTGTATTTTGAGTCAATAATTTCCGGTTAAGTTTTTGCATTAGCCAGTTGTATTTCTTGCTCTTTCCCATAATCCGGGTCTTCGGTTTCCATTAAGCCGCCGCGCAGTTCATTTACGATTTTGGTGCGAAGCTGCCGCACTCGAGCGATAGACACTCTTTCCTGAAATTCCTGCTGGCAGTATATGGCCAACAGCAAGTAGGTAATCAGGCCCGAAAGAATCTGGACCATCAAGCCGTACGGGCTGCGGGCGATCAGGTGATAGACTTTCAGGTGCCTTTTCCACCAGGCGAAAAAGTTCTCGATGTTCCAGCGCAGCTTATAGGCTTGCGCGATCTGCTCGGCCGACAGGTCATAACGGTCGGTGGCGATCCAATACTGGACGCGCTCGATCTCATAGCCTACCAGGCGCAAAGGCGTTTGGCTCTGATTCACACCGGCGGTGCCCAAAAGCACCATGGCGTCGAAAAAGACAATGCTGCCGGCGGCCACGGTGTTTTGGGAAATGATCTTCTTTTTCGTGCCGGCTTTGATACGGCAGATGAACGACAGATCCTCCCGTTGCCACTGGTCGAAGAGTTCGTGGCATTGATATCCACGATCCATCACGGCGGTCTGGCCCTTGGAAACGATCTTGGAAACGAAAGGTCTTTCGCCGGCCTTGCCATCGGTGAGGTGGATCTTTCTCGGGATGGCACGGTTCAAATCGAAGCCGACGTGGACCTTGGCCTTTTTCGAGCCTTTGCGATAGTCGGCCCAGCGCATCGACAGCGTGCCGTCGATCAGAGAGCCGTCGATGCCGATCAGTTGACCCAGTTCGGCGGCAGCAGCAGGCAGCATCGCGGAGGCTTGGGCCTGGAGGCTTTCAAAGACATGCACCAACTGTTCGAGGCCCCGGTTGTTGATAGCTTCCGAAAAGCTGCTTTTCTCGATTCCCTTGCCGGGGGCAATGTACTCTCGGGCGAAGTGGTCTTCTTTGAGTGTTTGCAGCAGGTGCTGTGCGCTGGTGTGTTCCTGGAGGTGGAAGTAGACCAACACCCGAAGCTGTTCTTCGAAGGACATTTTCAGCGGGCGGTTGCCCTTGGATTGCAGTTCAGGCATGTTTTTCAAAGCATCGATAATAGGTTGAAGGAGTTTTTCATAAGATACGGAGCTTGGTCTTCTCCATGGGTTGAACATTCGCGGCATGTATAACCTCTTGTAATTATAGGGTATACAAAGCCGCAGCCCATACTGACAACCATTTGTCAAGCGAAAAATCGCATTTTTTCGAATACTATTTCAAATAGTTACGTGCAAAAACCTAACCGGAAATTACTGATTTTTAATCCGGGTTTATCCTTTTAAACTTATGATCCCGAGATAATCGAATACCTTGATTTGAAATGATTTGAAATCAGCTGGTATGGCAAATACTTACCCACTATATAACTGATGCTGAATTGAAACCCAACAGGCCAATGTACTTTATTGCCGCATACCGCTTTCCATACAATTTTAGACACTTTTTCAGGTGAAATTTTTTTATCGAAATCTTTTATCCTATAATTACTTATCAACTTTTCTATCATAGGC
>JBAQGR010000422.1:0-3289 GCA_049287895.1 Desulfatitalea sp. | reverse complement strand
GTCATTCCCGCTGCGGCGGGAATGACGAATCGAACGGCCATTGACACACAACCATCTAGACGTATCACCCGATAAAGCAATCCGCACCAAGTGTCTCCATGACATGGTAAAAAATCCCCAATTAGGGGCATAAAATCCTTCCTGTTCGAATAGACTGCAATTTCAGCATGAAACAAATGCAATAGCAATCACTTGGGGCATATGGGCCTCATTGAAAGCCATTGTGCAAAATCTTTCATAAATAAAATTTCATTATTAATGCGATAAGATACAACTATTCATCATCTTTTGGCATGGAACTTGGATAATACATGACCATTCATATAGGCACATATTGCACCATTTGCACAATATGCATAAATAGCACATTTAAAGATTTGAGAGCGTTTATTTTCACCTGATGCTGTGGCGTAATCACCCCTCGGATAAAACTACTTAACAATAGAGGTTTGTATGGCTGGTAACGAAAAAGTGAGTCTCGACAGGCAAATGAACCGCCGTGATTTCCTGAAACTTTCCGTAACAACAGCTGCTGTGCTCGGGCTTTCATCAGCACTGGTGCCGGAGCTGTGTCATGCCTTTGAGAAAAAGGAAAAACCAGCGGTGATCTGGCTGCATTTCCAGGAGTGCACGGGATGCACGGAATCCCTGCTGCGGGCCACCGAGCCCGAGGTGACGGAACTGATCCTGGATATCATCTCTCTGGAATACCATGAGACCTTGTTCGCAGCCGCAGGCCATCAAATTGAAGCTAATCTGGCGGACGCCATGCTGCGCTACAAAGGTAAGTATGTGCTGGTGGTGGAGGGCGCCATTCCAGTGAAAGCCAATGGACAATACTGCACCATCGGCGGACACTCGGCGGTCGAGATTCTGAACAAGACCGCTGCCGATGCCGCAGCGATTATTGCGCTTGGATCCTGTGCCGCCTGGGGCGGTATTGCATCTGCCGGACCCAATCCCACCGGTGCACAGGGGGTTATCAGCACATTGAAAGATCTGAAAATGGACAAGCCCGTCATCAATATTCCGGGGTGTCCGCCCAATCCCCACAATTTTCTGTCCACGGTGGTCCATTACCTGATGTATGGCTTGCCCGCTCTCGACAAAGAAAATCGGCCCAAATTCGCCTATGGCACGCTCATTCATGACCAGTGCGAGCGGCGAGGTCATTTTGACAGCGGCCGGTTTGCCGAAGCATTCGGGGAT
Source organism: Desulfatitalea sp. (assembly GCA_049287895.1). Classification (GTDB taxonomy): domain Bacteria; phylum Desulfobacterota; class Desulfobacteria; order Desulfobacterales; family Desulfosarcinaceae; genus Desulfatitalea. Next base: position 2,080 of record JBAQGR010000422.1, on the reverse strand, counting down.
GAAGGCCACCGCAAGGGGTACTGCCTGTACAAGCTAGGGTGCAAGGGCCCGAGCACGTACGGCAACTGCCCGGAGCAGGGGTTCAATGCCGAGCGCAAGTGGCCGGTTTCCGTCGGCCATCCCTGTTTCGGATGTATCGAGTCCAAGGTCGGGTTTACCAAACCGCTGTTTGAAGTATCGGACATGGTCACAGCCGCCAATCCGCCGCAGCAGTATCCTCAGCCCATGCCGGTAGACAACCATAAAATCAGTCCGCTGGCCACAGGCATTGTCGGTGCGGCCACCGGTGCAATTGCTGTCGCTGCCGTCAGCAAGGCCAGGAATCTTAAGCGTAGTAAGGATAATGAAAATGAAGAATAAAAGCCGTAGACAGTTTGTTAAGACGATTGCCGCAGCCGGGATCAGCATGGTGGCGGCCCCGCTGATATCGGCCAAAACGGCGGTGGCGGAAAAAATACGGGCCCGCCGTGACCAAGATGTGGGCATGCTGTACGACGCCACCCAATGCATCGGCTGCCGATCATGCGAAGTCGCATGCAAACAGGCCAATAACAAGCCCGCCGAATACGATGCGGACGGCATCTGGGATGCCCCAAGGGATCTTTCCGCCAAAACCCTGACCATCGTCGAGCTCTACAAGGGCGAAGCAAAACACTCCTTTATCAAGCGCCAGTGCATGCATTGCGTGGATCCGGCCTGTGTTTCCGGTTGTCCCACCACAGCCATGGTCAAGCAGGCGAACGGCGCGGTCACCTGGAATGCAGAGGCCTGTGTCGGCTGCCGATACTGCCAGATGGGATGCCCCTTTAACATCCCGAAGTATGAGTTCGATGCAACGTACGGCCGGATTGTCAAATGTGAGCTGTGCGCCAACAACGGCCTTCTGGAAAAAGGGTATACCGCATGTTCAAAAGCTTGCCCGGCCGGCGCGATTCTCTTCGGCAGACAAAAAGATCTGCTTAAAACCGCTAAAAACAGAATTAGCGACAACCCCGGCCGCTACAATGAAAAAATTTACGGCCAATTCGACAGCGGCGGGACAGGCGTCATCTACCTGGCGGGTGTATCCTTCGGCAAGCTCGGTTTTCCGGAACTGCCCGAATACTCTTCCGCCCGCATCAGCGAAGGTATTCAGCATACGATCTATCACAATATGATTGCGCCCATCTTGATCTATTTCGGTCTTGCTTTTGTGGCCTTCCGAAATATCCGGGTAGCCAATAAGAAAAAGGAGGAATAAAAGTGGCTCACGTCGATGCAAAACCCCTGGGGGGGAAAATCCTTACTAAACCGGTGCTCCTCCTGCTGGCCGGCGCCTCGGTCGGCATCTTCTTTCTGACGCTGCGCTATGCGTTCGGGATCGGTGCGGTCTCCAACCTTTCCGACTATATGCCCTGGGGCATCTGGAAGGTGCTGAACGTCATCGTGGGGGCAGCGCTCGTTTGCGGCGGATATGCCTGCGCGTTTACCGTGTATGTGTTCAACCAGGGACATTATCACCGCTATGTTCGCCCGGCGCTCCTGCTTTCCCTGCTGGGCTACTCTTTTGCCGGGTTTTCTCTTTTCTACGACGTAGGAAGATACTGGGGGTTATTCAATTTCATGATCCCCAAATACTGGCAGAGCAACTCCGTGCTCTTCGAGGTCGGCCTGTGCGTCATGACCTATATCGGCGTCCTGACCCTGGAACTCGCGCCGGCCATTATCGAACGGTTCCTCCATGGAGATGGAAGATTGGCCCAGTTTCTGTATAAGCTGTATCGCCTGCTGGACCGCTTTCTGTTCCTGATCATCTCCTTCGGCATTCTGCTGCCCACCATGCACCAGTCGGGTCTCGGCGGGCTGGCCGTGGTCATGGGGCAGAAGATCAGCCCGCTTTGGCAGAGCCCGCTGATCTCCCTGCATCACCTGATCTCCTGCATCGCCATGGGATACGGGTGCGTGATCGTGACAGAACTGATGATTTCGAAAAACTATAAAGAAAAATCGCACATGGCCATTTTGAGCAAGCTGGCCAAAGTGATGAGCCGGTTCATGTTCGTGTTCCTGATCCTGCGGCTGAGCGAAGTACTTCGAACCG
>JBAQGR010000421.1:0-12836 GCA_049287895.1 Desulfatitalea sp. | reverse complement strand
GCCTTTTTGCAATCCTCGGCGTAGTGCACTACGCCTCCGGTTGCAAAAAGGCTGCGGCCTTGATCTGGACCAAAATCTACCCTTTCTGAACAAAAACGTGTCATTTCCGAACTTAAAAATAGAAGACATTTGATGCGAAACAAGAAGATAAGAATGAGGTGGCTCGTGCCGGTGCTGGCGCTATTTTGCGTGGGCTGGGCCGATAGCTGGGAAGAACTCAAATCCACGGCCGGTACGGTGACCTCGGTCCAGGCCGATTTCGTTCAGGAGAAGCATCTGCCCATCCTGGCCAGGCCCCTGGTGTCCCAAGGCGCCTTTTACTACCAGGCCCCCCGCTCCCTGCGCTGGGAATACCGTTCACCGGTCAAAAGCATCCTGGCCATGCATGACGGCCGTGTACGGCGCTTTGTGGCCGACACCTCGGGCATGACCGAGGAGAGCGGCGCCGGCCTGGAGGCCATGCAAGTGATCCTGGAAGAGATCACCCAGTGGCTGGCCGGCCGCTTCGACGCCAACCCCATGTTCCAGGCCCAATTGGAACCGGGGCGCCGCATCGTGCTCACGCCCCGGGACGAGGCCTTCGCCAAGGTGATCCAACGCATCGTTCTGAACCTGGCCAAGCAGCCGGGCGTCATGGAGAGCGTGGTGATTTACGAAAGCGAGAATGCTTTCACCCAGATGACCTTCAACAACACGAAGATCAATGCCAAGATCGACGAAGCCCTTTTCCGGAGCATTCCATGAAGCTTTTGCGCTTCATCCTTCTCATCCTCCTGCTGCCGGTGGCCTGCGCCCATTTGCCGGAAATCCGCAAGGCCGACGACGGCGCCGAACGCCAAGCGTCCGAGTGCACCGGGATCTTCCCCCAGGGCGAATGGCAGTTTGCCCACACCATCCAGATCTTCCCCCCCGGCGGATCGAAACAGACCCTCTTGGGTATCATTCAAATGTCCTCCCGGAATAGAACGTTCCACTGCGTGATGATGACCATCGAAGGGCTGGTCCTGTTCGAAGCCCATTACGATGGCGCCATTACGATCCAGCGGGCCGTGCCGCCCCTGGACAAACCGGGTCTGGCCGAGGGAATGGTCCGGGACATTCTGCTTCTCTTCTTCCCGCCTGAGCAGCACTGCACCGCAACGGGACTTTCCCAGGCCCAGGAGTGGGTCTGCCGCTACCCATCTGTCGATCAGGGGTTCCAGGACATCGTCCTGCGACCCGATCATACCTGGCAGATCCGCCGCTACAGCCAAAGCCAGCGCTTGTTGCGCACCATCGCGCCCCTCGCCAAGGAGGATATCAATCCCAACCGGCTGGCCACCCGGGTGGAACTCAAAGCCCATGGACTAGCCGGCTACCGGTTGATCATGAGTTTGATGGAAGCAATCCCTTTGGATGGGAATAGATGAAGGCCCAAGAATGCGACTCAAACTGATCTATCCGCGCTGGCCCAAGCTGCTGCGCCAGACCGAATTTCACCTGCCGCCCCATGGACCGGTGGTGTTTGCCGCCGCCCTGCCCCAGGATGTCGCCGTAGAATTTGTGGATGAGAACCTGGAGGAGATCGATTTTGACGACCGGCCCGATGCGGTAGCCATCTCCATGATGCTCACCATTCAGGTCCGACGCGGCTGGCAGATCGCCGATACCTACCGCCGCATGGGGGTGCCGGTGATCTTCGGCGGCATCGCCACCATGCTGCACGCCGAAGAGACCGCGGCCCACGCCGATGCCGTGTTTCTGGGCGAGGCCGAAGGACATATGGCGCAAGTCATCGACGACCTGCGCCGCGGCCGGCTGCAAAAGGTGTACGATTTCCTGGAAGAGCGGCCGCCCATCGAACTCGTCGGCCCGGCGCGCCGCGATATCCTGCGCCGCGAGCTGTACAACTACAAGGGGGTCCAGATGGTGGACCTGGTACACGCCTCCCGGGGCTGCCGCTACAACTGCTACCCGTGCGCCGTGGCCTATCTGGGCGGCCGCCAATTCCGGCCGCGGCCCATCGATACCGCCATCGCCGAGATGGCCGCCATCGACAACAACCGGCTCTTCATCGTGGACAACTCCCTGGCCCAGGACACCCAATGGGAAATGGATCTCTTCCGCGAGATGATCCCCCTGAAGAAGAAGTGGTGCTGCCACCCCATCGAAGACAACCCCAAAGTGCTCGATCTGGCGGCCCAGGCCGGGGCCTGGTATGTCTACCAGGCGGTCTTCGATACCTCGGACTACATCCGCGACCGCATCAAACGCTACCACGATCACGGCATCGGCGTGGAGGGCACGGTACTGCTCGGCCTGGACGAACACAGCGAAGACGACATCAAGCGCCTGATCGACTTTCTCATGAAGATCGAACTGGACCTGGCCGAGTTCACGGTGCTGACCCCCTTTCCCCACACCCGGGCCTACGACGATCTGCACCGCCAGAAGCGCATCTTCTCCTACGACTGGAACGACTACTCGGCCGACAAGGTGGTCTTCCATCCCAAACAGATGAGCGCCGGGCGGCTCCAGGAGCTGCTGGCCTACGCCTGGGACACCTTCTACCACGACGAGCCCCAGCCCATGAAGATGTCCAAACTCTTCGCCCAGGTGATCCGCAAAGAGATGGCCGACAACACCTTCCGGCCGCGCCGGCGCGAGCTGCGCCACCAGGCATTTGGAAAGGCGATCGTCGGTGATTGAACTTTATCGAAATGGTGCTGCACTTTGAACCTCAAAGAGCTACAGCGACTGATCTCAGACGGCGAAAGCGACCGCTTGGAGTTCAAAGCCTCCACCGGACAGCGGAGCCAGGCCGCCAAAACCGTGTGCGCACTACTCAACAATCTTGGAGGTTTTGTTGTCTTCGGTGTTACGGATAAAGGTGACATCATAGGGCAGAAAGTTAGCGCTAGCACTCTCGAAAGTATTGCAGCGGAACTCCGGGTGCCACAGGGACTACACTGTCCCTGGCGGTGCCGTTGCCATCGCTGTGTATGACGATCACATGGAAATCACCAACCCTGGTGAACTTCATTTCGGCATTACGCCCGAGAAATTGGCCCAACCTCACGAATCAAAGCCCTGGAATCCGATCATTGCCAATGTATGTTACCGGGCAGGCATTATTGAACGCTGGGGATCAGGCACACTGAACATCATTGATTGGTGTGCTGAAAACGGCAACCCGTCACCGCTCTGGTCGCAACAGGCCGGTTCCGTCTTTGTCAATTTCCAGCCCGCCGCTTTGCCTATAGCTGAACAAGTCACCCCGGAAGTCACCCCGGAAGTCACCCCGGAAGTCACCCCGGAAATTCGGCTATTGGGAGTAATAAGGGGAGAGATGAACAGACAGGCGTTGCAAAAGTCATTAGGCTTGAAAGATGAAGAGCATTTTCGCAAAGCTTATCTTCTGCCTGCCCTGGAAGCCGGCCTGATTGAAATGACAATCCCCGACAAACCGCGCAGTAGCAAACAGAAATACCGTTTGACGGATAAGGGTAAAGAGATGCTTCGCGCTGGAAACAAGAAGTAAAATAACGACACCTATTCACAGCAGGCTTGCCGGCGGTGGGCTGCTTGATTGGATTGATTCGTTCTTTTAGTATTTTAGATGCAGGTTATCTGAGGTATCCACAAGAACCATTGCTTAGACCGCACCCTTTCTTCTCGGTATGGCCTTCAGCTGTTTTTGAGTGCCACCCAGCTTTGCAAGCCGCCTGGCGCTTTCTCTGGCGATGAGCGCTTCAAGTCCGAGCTTAACGAGAGCGGTTTTTTCCTTGATACCCGTCATTTTGGATGCTTTGTCGATCAGACTGTCTTCGATATTCAATGTTGTGCGCATGATTTCACCTCATCCATTTGTATGCCTGAAGATGCACCTTTTATGCATATAAGTCAAGTCCTTCCCAAAGCGTGCGCTGCTATGCCATCCCACCATCGTATTGTCGTTTCTATTTATCCTTTTGGTCGTTATGGCACGCACCCTTTCTTTACTTTCCCACCGCTTCCAGACTTTCCCAGCGCGCATAGGCCGTGACGATGGCCGTTTCGATCTCCGCGAGACGTTGCTGTTGCGCGAGGATCTCCTGCTTGCCCCGCTTGAAGTAATGGGGATCGGCCATCATGAGGTGCAGCGCTTTTTGTTCGCTCTCCAGCGCTTCGATCTGCGCGGGCAGGGCCTTGAGCTCGCGGGCCTGGTCGAAGGTGAGCTTTTTAGGTTTGGCGGCCGCCGGGGGCCGCGAGGCCTGCGCTTTCCTGGGTTCTGCCGGGGAGGGTTCAACCGGCCGCGGCCGTTGCACGAGCCAGTCGTCGTAGCCGCCGGCATATTCGACTACTTTTCCATCGCCTTCAAAGACCAGGGTGCTGGTCACCACGTTGTTCAGAAAGGCGCGGTCGTGGCTGACCAGCAGGAGGGTGCCGTCGAAAGCCAGCAGCAACTCTTCGAGCAGTTCCAGGGTTTCGGCGTCCAGGTCGTTGGTGGGCTCGTCCAGAACCAGCACATTGGCCGGCTGGGTGAAGAGTTTGGCCAGCATCAGCCGGTTGCGCTCGCCGCCCGAAAGCACGTGAACCGGCGTGCGGCAGCGCTCGGGCGAAAAGAGAAAATCCTGAAGATGGCTGATCACATGCCGTTTCTGGCCGTTGAAAACGATGAAGTCGTTGTCCGCAGAGATGTTCTGGACCACGCTCTTATCTTCCTCCAGTTGGGCGCGCAACTGGTCGAAGTAGGCCACCTGCACGTGGGTGCCGTGGCGCACCGTGCCGCTGTCCGGTGCAATCTTCTGGAGCAGCAGATGGATCAGAGTGGTCTTGCCGACGCCGTTGGGGCCGATGATGCCCACTTTCTCCCCGCGCAGGAGGGTGGTGGAGAACTCCTTGACAATGGGCGTGCCGCCGAAGCCATGGGTCAGATCCTTGGCCTGGACCACCAGCCGGCCGGTGCGTTCGGCCTCCTGCAGCTGCATGCGCACCTGTCCGATTTTGGCGCGCCGCTCCCGGGCGGCCGTCCGCAGTTTTTGCAGCGCCCGCACACGGCCCTCGTTGCGCGTGCGCCGGGCCTTGATGCCCTGGCGAATCCAGACCTCTTCCTGGGAGAGCTTCTTGTCGAAGCGTTTCTGATGCTGGGCCTCGGTTTCCAGGTCGGCCTCGCGGCGCTGCAGGTAAGTGTCGTAATCGCAGGCATAGGAGAAGAGTCCGCCGCGGTCCAACTCCATAATGCGCGTGGCGACGCGTTTCAAGAAGGCGCGGTCGTGGGTGATAAAGAGCAGGGTCTTGACGTGGCGCAGAATAAACTCTTCCATCCAGACAATGGCGTCGATATCCAAATGGTTGGTGGGCTCGTCCAGCAGCAGCAGATCGGGCTCCAGGGCCAGGGCGCGGGCAAAAAGCGTGCGGCGCTTCATGCCCGCCGACAGGTCGGCGAAAGGTTTTTCAGGATCGAGACCCGTGCGCGATAGGACGCTCTCGATGGACTTCTGCGAATCCCGGCTCCCCTGGGGACCCAATCCCTGGGCCACCACCTCGAAGATCGTCCCGTTGCATCCCGTCGGAACCTCCTGTTCCAGAGCCGCGACCTTCGTTCCCTGCTGGCACCACACCTCGCCCTCTTCCGGCGCTATCTGGCGGGTCAACAACCGGAACAGGCTCGACTTGCCCACGCCGTTGCGCCCCAACAGGCAAACCCGCTCGCCCCGTTCGATCTGCAGAGAGATCTTATCCAGCAACGGCGGATCGCCGAACCCCCAGCTTACCTCACGCATGCCTATTAACGCCATGCAATCCTCATGCTTTCACCTTCGGCCTGCCAATTAATACAATTCAAACTTGGCCACCCTCCCGTCCAATCCTGCATTGCGCATCGGTTTTTTCCAGGCCGGGCGCAGGCCGATCTGCTTGAGCATCTCGCGGTCGCCGAAGTAGATGTAGGCCTCGGACCCCTTGCAGCGCCGTTTGAGAAAATTGCCCAGCTCCTTATAAAAATCTCCCAGCGGCGCTTCGCTTTTCATACGGATGCCATAGGGCGGATTGCACAGGATCACCCGGTTTTCCAGCGCCGGCAAGGTGTGCAGATCGGCCTGGGTCAGACCGATCTCCTGGCCGCCGGGTAAAGTGCGGCAATTGATCCGCGCCGCCTTGACAGCCAGGGCATCGATGTCGCTGCCGGCAATCATCCCTGGCGGCAGGGGGCGGATCCGGGCATCCGCCGCACTCTTGATCCGCCGCCATTGCTCGGGGTCAAAATCGGGAAGAAAATGGAAACCGAATTTCGTCCGTAGATAACCGGCGGGAATGGCGCACAGGTGCAGCAGGGCTTCGCACAGCAGGGTGCCGCTGCCGCACATGGGGTCGTACAACGGCTTTTTCCCCTGCCAGCCGGACAATGCCACCATGGCCGCGGCCAAGGTCTCCTGCATGGGCGCTTGCACGCTCTCCCGGCGATAGCCGCGGCGGTGCAGCGAGCCGCCCGAGGTGTCCAGGCTGATGGTGGCGCGCTCGTTCTCGATATAGAGGTTGAGCCAGATGTCCGGATCGTCGCGGTCCACATTCGGCCGCCGGTCGCAACTCTGGCGGAATCCATCGGCCACGGCATCCTTCAGGCATAAGGCCGCGAACTTGGAGTGGGTCAGGTTGCGGTTACCGGTCACATTGGCGAAGATGCCGAAGGTGTGCTCCACGGAAAACAGGGCGGCCCAATCGATCGCCAGCGCCTCGCGATAAAGATCGTCGCGGTCCTTGCAGCGGAACGACACCAAGGGGGCCAGAATCCGGGTCACCAGGCGTGCCTGGTAATTGATGCGATAAAGGGTCGGAGGGTCCGCCTTGAAATGGAGACCGCGAAAGGCCGGTTGGATGTCCATAGCTCCCAGGGCTGTCAGCTCCTGGGCCGCCGGATCTTCGAAGCCTTCGGCCAACTGGGCGAAATAGCGTTGCGTCTCCTGGTATTGGAACCGGTGCATCGGCTGAAGATCCTTTCCCCCGCCGATCAACTCTCCAGATCGGCAAAGCGGTTGACGCCTTTCAGGCGGGCGATGTCCCGCTCGTAGCGGCCGCGCCAACCGATCTTTTGCAACCGGCGGCCGAGAACCATTTTCAGGGACGGCCGGAAGAAGTAGCGCCAGATCCCGGTCCACACCGGTCCCTGGGCGCGCACCTGGCGCGACGGTTCCCACCAGCCCATGATCGTCTGGCGGTGGTACCAGACCAGGTATTGCAGCGTATCCGCGTCCAGGTGGCGGGTGCGCACATTGGCCCAGATGCCGTTGTAAGTGGAGAAGTCATCGGGGTTGGTGACCAGCCCTTCGTCCAGCAGATGCTGGCGGATGCCGGTTTTGGGATAGGGGGTCAGGATCTGGCAGTAGGAAGTGTCGGCATCGATGGATTGGAGGAAGTGGTAATTTTCGATGATGTCGGCCTCCTCGTCATCGGGGAATCCGAAAATCATGCCGCCCACCACCATGATGCCGTACTTGTGGCACAGCTCCACGGCCAGGCGCGACGCGCCGACGATATCGCCCTTGTGGGCGGTCTTCAGATTCTTGCTGGAAGCATTCTCGATGCCCAGGAAGACGGTCTTGAAACCGGCCCTGGCCATCGTTGCCACCATCTCTTCGTTGCGCGACATGGTCACGCAGTCAGCCTGGACCACGAAGTGCAGCCCTTTATACTTGCGGGCGACGATGGCCTCGCACAGCTCGATGACCCGGGGCGGCGACAACACCATGTTGTCGTCGGAGACAAAGATCCAGCGGCACTTCTTATGGAAGTAAATGTCGTCGATGTCGGCGAGGATGCGTTCGATGGGAAAGGGCCGGAAGGACTGGCCGTACATGTGCCGGATGCTGCAAAAATTGCAGGTGCGCGTGCAGCCGCGGGAAGTTTCGATCATCTCCACGCTGCGATCCATGATGTGATAGCCCCAGGTGAGGCGGCGCTTGTCGCGGATGGGCAGTTTGAGACGCGCCAGGTCCAGCAGCTCTCCCCGGGGATTGTGCACGAATGCGCCGTCCGCCTGGCGATATGACAAAGAGGGAATCTTGGCGACGTCGTCCGAACCGCCCAGGGCGTTGACCAGCCGCCGCAAGGCCTCTTCGCCTTCCCCACGGACGAGGAAGTCGATGGGTCGGGCTTCGGGCGTTTGACCGATCTCTTCATACATCAGCGTGGCATGGTAGCCGCCCACCGCGATGCGCACCTTCGGCAGCCAGCGTTTGATCAGACGCGCCAGTTTCAAGCAGGTGCCGAACTGCCAGGTCATGGACGACAGGCCCACCAGGTCGGGACGGATCTTGAGCAAGGTGTGGTGCAGATAGCTGCGCACATTGCGACGCTTGCGGATCAGGTCGATCAGGTAGACCTCGTGGCCTGCGTCGAGGTTGGCGCCCAGGCTGGCGATCCCCAGATTGGGCATATGGAAGGCCGCCTCATGCATGATGACCGCGGCCACATCCGGCATTGAGATCAGTACTACTTTCATCGCACCCCTTTCAATCTTGACAACATCGCAAGAAGTCCGAAAACCGTCACTCCCGCGCAGGCGGGAGTCCAGAATCGATATAGATGGTCAGGCGCCCTACCGCGCGCGTTCGGCCAGCAGCGTATGCACCTGCCCCATCAGCGCCTTGACGGAGAATTGCGCGCTATCGTAAGGCGGCGTCCAGCGTGCCAACAGCCGGACCGTGATGGTGTTGGCCCGGCAGGTATTGAACCGAAAACGTCCCGGCGTGAACAGCCGATCGCTGTTGTCGACGGCCACCACGGCCACGGGCGCGCGACACAGCCGGGCGATTTTAAAGGCACCGGCATTGAATTCCCCCACGGCGCCGGTACGGCTGCGCGTGCCTTCGGGAAACACGATCAGATTGCCGCCGTCGGCTAAAAACCCCGGCAGCGCTTCCATCCTTTGAACCATGCGCTCGGCCAGGCGACCTTCGGAAGCAGCCGGCAGGTAGCCCGACAACCCCAGCATCCAGCCGAAGATGGGGATCTGGAACAGCCTGTTTTTAACGATGGTCGTATGCCGGGCAAAGAGCGAAATGAGCAGCAACGGGTCGATATACGAGACATGGTTGCACACGATCACCGAGGCGCGCACGGCTCGGACCGCCGGATCGATGCGCCATGCTTGCAGCGGCATGACCAAGCGGCAGATCAGAAAAAAACCCCGGTAGAAAATATGGTTGAGCCATTGGAACGCCCGCTGCCGATCGCGCGCCACACCCGCGGCCAGAAGATAAAAAGGAGCGAAGAGCACCACGAAACCGGCCGTGAAATAGCCCCAGATCAATAGCGTGGCCAGCAGGTCGATCAAAGCGTAGATCCAGGCGGAGGCGGGGCGCCGGGCCGCGTCCCCGGAATGGACGACAGGGTTCATAGCTCGGCTTTCCGGATGATCAGGCTGGTGTTGACGCCGCCGAAGGCGAAATTCTGGATGGCAGCGGTGCGGATCGGCGCCTGGATCAACTGCCGCGCGTGGCGGATCATGGCGCAGCGCTCGTCCACCTCGTCCAGATTCAAGGTGGGCGCCACGAACCCCTCCTGCATCATATAGATCGCCAGGATCGTTTCGATGGCGCCGCACGACCACATGGTGTGGCCCATGTAACTCTTCAACCCGGTCACCCACGGGCCTTGGCCGTAGGTCTTGGCGATGGCCTGGGCTTCGATGACGTCGCCCATCTTGGTGGCCGTGGCGTGGGCGCTGACCAGACCGATCTCCTCGGCGCTCACCCGGGCATTTTCCAGGCCCAGGCGGATGGTCTGCACGATGCCCTCCATGTTGGGCAGGATCAGGTCGCCGCCGTTGTTGTTGCAGGCAAAACCCAGGACTTCCGCCAGAATCGTGGCCCCGCGGCGTTTGGCGGTTTCGTACTCTTCCAGCAGCACGGCCCCGGCCCCCTCGCCCACCACCAGGCCGTCGCGGCGCACATCGAAGGGCCGCGGCGTCAGATGGGGCGTGGCGTTGAACTCGGTCGAACAGGCCAGCAGGTTGTCGAACACCGCCACGGTGGTCGTATCGTACTCGTCGGCCCCGCCGCACAGCATGGCATCCTGCATGCCGAACTTGACCGCTTCGTAGCCGAAACCGATGGACTGACTGCTGGTGGTGCAGGCTGTAGAGGAAGAGATCACCCGGCCCGTGATGCCGAACATCTTGGTGATGTTCACGGCCGTGGTGTGCACCATGGATTTGAGATAATCCACGGCGCCGATGCTGCTCAGCTTGGCATCGGTGGCGCCGAAAAAGGTGCGGTAGATCTGGCGCTGCACCGTTGGGCTGCCGTGGGTCGAGCCAAAGGCCACCCCCAGGCGGCCCGAAGTGATGAACGCTTCGCTCAGACCGGCCGCGGCCAAAGCCTCCTTGGCCGCCTGGCAGGCGTAGTAGGCTACCGGCCCCATGGTTTTGCGGTGCTGGCGGGCAAAATCGTAGGCGATGGGGTAATCCACTGTGCCGAAAACGCCGGAGTGGATATGCTCGGTCAGCAGGCCGTCGCTACGCATAGCCTTGACCCCGGAGATCCCTTCGGTCAAGTGCCGGACGATGCCCGCCTTGGTATTGCCGATGGGCGTGATGACGCCACAACCGGTGATGACAACTCTGCGGCTCATACAGGAAACCACTTCATGGTGAATGCGAAAGCTTCAGTTGGCGGGCCGAATGGCGGCCAGCGCGACCACATAGTCGACGATCTGGTCGATGGTGCGGATCTCCATGGCCCCCTTTTTCTCTTCGCGGGTGAGCACGGTTCCGAGCATCAACTCGATCTCCCGCAGCAGCTCGATAGCATCGATGCTGTCAAACTCGTACACTTCGCGCAAGTCCTCATCCAGGCCCGGCTGGTCGATCTCGAACCGGTCGGAAAAGATCTTCAGAATTCTTGCGCTGATTTCGTCTCGCGTCATAGCCGGCTATCATCCTTGGGCAATTCAGTCTTGCGGTTCTACTATAAAACCGGGCCGAATCAAAGCGATTTCAATGACCGTCGCCCTGCTCCGGGTCGACCGGCGGCCCCAAAAACGGCCCGAAGTGGTACCACTCCAAAGGATAGCGCCGCACCTGCGCTTCCAGGCGCCCGGCATAGGCCTGGGCGGCCCGGGCCACGGCCTCGCGGCGCTGGGCGCGGCTATCGGCCGCCACGACCATCGGCCCGGAAGCGCAAAAATGGTAGCGCCGCGATCCGCGCCTGGAGGCGAAAAAAATGAACAGCGGCGCGCCCGACACCAACGCCAGCATGAAGGGCGCCTCGGGCAGTTGCACGCTATGCCCTAAAAAGCGCACCGCCACTGCCCGCTGATCCGGTCGCCACAGCCTGTCGCCGGTCATGGAGACAATCCCGCCGGATTTCAAAAAGCCGACTCCTTCGACCAGATCGAACGGTGACCCGGAGGCTTCATCCGCCGCAACGATGCGGATACCACTGGCCGTCAGATCCTCCTTCTGCAAGCGCTCGATCTGTTCCTTGGCGCGCCGGCCCATGTAAAGCATCAGGCGCAACTGGGGAACATTCTGGCGCAACAACCGGGCCCCCACCTCCCAATTGCCCATGTGGGACATGAGCAGGATGCCGCCGTGGCCTTGACGCACGGCTTCGATCAGATGCTCGCGCCCCTCGAAGGTGTACTCGATGGCCCCAATAGCGTGCAACAGGTGGCGATCCAGGAAAACGGTGGTGAAATTCTGGAACTGGCGCCAGGCGCACCCCCCGGCATACAAGCGGGAGCGCTCGGGGTACAGCGCGCGGTAAAAGCGTGCGCTGGCCGCCGCCCGCCGGGGAAAAAGCACAAAATAACCGGCCGCGATGCCCCGGGCCGTGACCGCGAACAGCCAGGTGCCGAAGATCTTGGAGAGGGCGGTCAGGATGGCATAGAAACGTTCGCGCATGGTTTATAAGGATTGGTTTTAAGTTTTAGGTGTTCCGAACACCACCCTTCGCGTGATCAGGCGTGCGAAGGTCGTGGTATTGCGCCAGAAGTCGACGAAAGGCCGGAAGTGGGAGACGCGCTCTCCCTTGGACGCGTAGCGGACGCCGATGGGCGCTTCGATCACTTCCAGGGATGCCCAGGCAGCCTTGACGAGCACCTCGATCTCATACTGATAGCGCTGGGCGCGCACATCCAGTTGCAGCACTTCAGGCAGGGGATAAATGCGGAACCCGCTCTGGCTGTCGGTCACCCGCGGCCCGCCGGCCATGCGAATCCAGAAATTGGAGAAGCCCCGTCCGAAACGGCTGGTCCACGGCGCGCCCTCGGTCGCCATCTGCAGGCGGCGACCCAGCACTATGGGCCGGTGCCCCTGGGGAATGGCCGCGATCAGTGCAAGGGCATCTTCGGGCGCGTGCTGGCCGTCGGCATCCAGGGTGATGGCCCAGTCGGCGCCCTGCCCGGCGGCGGCCCGGAACCCGGTCATCAAGGCGGCGCCTTTGCCCCGGTTTTCGCTGTGGCGCAGCAAGCACAGGCCCTCCAAGGATTCCAGGCTCGCATCGCCCCCATCCGTGGAACCATCGTCCACCACATAGACCGGTCTGCCCAGGGCCAGGGCCGCCGCTGCCACGGCCTTTACGGTACGGCCGTGGTTATACACCGGAATGACGACGGCAAAATTGAAGGCCATCATTCACCGTAGAGGATAGTTTTTACGGAGGTCCAGATCCCCAGGATGCTGAAAATCTGCTGGTCGGCGAAGTAAAGAGTCTGCATACCGTTCTGCTTGGCGACATCGCCGATAGCATTGGAGTCCACCCGGGCGTACAAACCCAAGCCGGTGATCGGCTCTTTGATTTCGAGGGTCCGCCCGTTGCTCGGCGGGTTGGCCGGCATGGGCGTGTTGTGCAGATTCTCGGTCAGCGGATAACGCG
>JBAQGR010000420.1:0-10435 GCA_049287895.1 Desulfatitalea sp. | reverse complement strand
GTGCTGATCCCCGAGCGTGATCACTTCACGTTGTGTGTCTCCAGCCAGGTGGGTTGCGCCCAGGGGTGCCGCTTCTGCCTGACCGGCCAGGGCGGTCTGGTGCGCAATCTGACCCAGGCCGAGATTGTCGGCCAGGTGTGGGAGATCCGCAAGCAGATGGACGATCCGACCCAGCTGACCAACCTGGTTTTTATGGGCATGGGCGAGCCGCTGGCCAACTATGATCATCTGGTGGCGGCCATCGGCGTGTTGACCAACAGCGATTGGGGCATGAAGTTCGCCACGCGCCGCGTGACGGTATCCACCGCCGGCCTGGTGCCGCGCCTTCTGGATCTGGGGCGCGACACGCGCATCAATCCGGCCATCTCGTTGAACGCCGTGGACGACGCGACCCGCAGCCAAATCATGCCCATCAACCGCAAATATCCCATCGCGCAACTGATCGATGCCTGCCGGAACTACAACCTTCCCACAGGCCGCAAACTTACCTTTGAATATATTCTTTTCAGGGATCTGAACGATTCGACCGACCATGCGCGCAAGCTGGCCAAGCTGCTCGCCCCGCTGAAAGCCAAGATCAATCTGATTCCCTTCAACCCCTATCCGGGCAGCGCCTTTGAAAGGCCCTCCGATGAGCGGATAGAAGCTTTCCAGGCCCTTATGATCGAAAAGCATTTCACCTGCGTGGTGCGCTACAGCAAGGGGCAGGATATTATGGCGGCGTGCGGGCAGCTGCGGGCGCTGGCGGCGTTGCACGGCGCCGATTCCAAAGAGAGCGGATCGTAACAGCAATCCCATCCGGCCGCCGCGGCTATTTGAAAAAGCCCTGGTCGATGATCATCTGGCGCAGCTCGGCGTCACCTTTGGCCACCATTGCGCGCGCCTTGTCACTGCTGGCCGTTTGCCGGGCCTGGGCCATCATTTTCGTCGCCTTTTCAAATTCGCCCTTGCGGCCCAGGGCAATCCCATGGCCCACATAGGCCTCCGTAAAGAAGGGGTCCAGCTCTTTGGCACGCTCGAACTCGCGGCAGGCATCTTCCCATTTTTGCAGGTCGAGCAACCCATAGCCATTGGAAAGATGCTGGGCCGGCGTATCGAGCGCCGGTCGCAGGAAGATGGTATTTGGGCCGCATCCGATCAATACGCAGATCAGCAACCACCAAGGCAGTTTGACCTTCGACATGGCGCCTCCTCGGAGAAAAAGGTCAATCCAAAACGATGATGACACGACACTGCTTCAAAAAACCCAGGTTCGCCGAGGCATCGCGCAACTTGGCGGCGTCGGCGTTACTGATCACAATATTGCAGTTGCGTTCCTGAACGGTGCGCAACCCTTTGATCGCAAGCGGCTTGGGCGCCACGCGCGCCTGGCGGGCCGAATCTTCCAGGGAGCGCCCATACTCACAAACCCCATGTTGCACCGCATATTCGCGGCTGATGAAGGCCGATCCATACACCTCTTTACCGTTTTCATCGACCAGCAGCGGCACCATGGCCGGTTTGGCGCCCATGCCCCTGGCGTCCACGATCAGCCCGGAATATCCTTCCACATCCCCCGATAAGGCATAGAGAGGGGGCAATTCCCCTTCGGGCGGCTTGCCGTCGGGCGATGGCGAAACCTGCTTGATGGGCTCGACCTGCTTGATCTCACCGGGCAACACCAGTTGGGCAAAGCCTCCGAGCAACGCTATCTGCACCGCAACCCGCACCGAACCGTCAGATTGCGGGTGTATTTCCACCACCCGCGCCGTCCCGGCCATCTCGCGCACTCGGGCACTGACCTGTTCGTCGACCGCCATCAACTGGGCCACGTTGCGGCAAGCATCCAGGCGTACCTCCTTAAGGGTCCGCAGGGCATTGAGCGCCGCCTGGTGCTGTGCCTGCTCGATACTTTGAGAAGGATTCAAACCATCAGAGGTGGCGGAGCGCTCCGGGGTATAGCTGCCCTTGGCCACCAAGATCCCTTTGGTCCAATTGATGGCGCCCGAGGGAAATGTCTCGACCAGTTCCTTGGAAGGTTCGGCATGGCCAACCCCTGAAAGGAGCAGCAACCAAGCGCACAAAAGCAAGCCTAAACGCATTTTATTCTGCTATTTTAAGTGGTTGGCTAAACTGGTTGACCGTGTCGGCTAATATATTGTAAGATTTTAAGGAAGTCAACCAATCCACCCGGGGCAAAACAGGGCAATGGAACGGGTTATCGGTTACATCGGCCGCAAGGCCATCGACTCCATCACCCATCTGCTGGACCTTTTTGCTTTTATCTACCGCATCTTCTCCCAGGTGCACGGCCGCCCCGAGGCCGGTCGGGTCCTGGTGGGCCGCATCATTGTTCAACAGCTCTATTTTACCGCCGTGCAGGCGCTGCCCATCCTGATCCCCATCGCTCTGCTGGTGGGAAGCATGGTCATCATTCAGTTCGCCAGGTTGTCGGGCCAGTATGATTTCAGCCGCATCTCGGTGCTGCTGATCGTCCGGGAAATCGGCCCGATCATCACCGCCCTGCTCGTAATCCTGCGCTCGGCCACTGCGGTGACCATCGAAGTCAGCTACATGCGGGTGCTGCACGAACTGGATACGCTGGAAATGGCTGGAGTGGATCCCATCCGGGTGGTGTGCGTTCCCCGGCTGGTGGGGATCACCGCGGCCATGGTAGGACTGTTCGTCGTCTTCGATCTGGTGTCGATCCTCGGCGGATATGCCATTGTCTGGGTGGCCACCGATGTTCCCATGAGCAGTTTTCTCTACCAGATCGCCAAAGCCATCACCCCGGCCGATATCGGCGTCGGCCTGGTGAAAGCCGTGCTGTTCGGCATTACCATCACCGTCACCTGCTTGTATCGCGGTTTTGAAATGAAACAGCAGATCACCGAAGTACCCATCGCTACATCCCGTTCGTCCATCGAGTGTTTTTTGTATTGTTTGGTAATCAACGTTTTCATTTCAACGGTTTTTTATTTGTGACCATGAATCTGATCGAACTGTCAGACTACACCTTAGCGGCCGTCGGCTCGGGCAACGGCATACAAGGATTCTATTTTACCCTGGGCCCGGGGGATGTGTGTGCCATCGACAGTCAACATCCGGACGATGCCCACATTTTCTTGCGCGCCCTGGCCGGCATGATCCGACCGCTCAAGGGGAGCTATTTTTTCAAGAGCCAAAAGCGCGATTTGAACCGATATGGCGAAATGCTCGACTGTAAAAAGCAGATCGGCTACGTAGCCAGGGACGCTACGCTGATCAGCAATCTGACGGTTCGGCAAAACCTGTTGCTGCAACGCTATTACCACGAAAACAGGCTCACCATCGACCTGGAAGAAGAGGTGCTGGCTTTATGCGAAACCTTCGGCCTTCATGAAAAGCTGGACCAGCGGCCGTCGGCGCTCAATGCCATGGAGATCCAGGCAGCCATCATCATCCGCGAAGTAAGTAAAAAGCCTGCGGTGCTGCTGCTCGGTCAGCCCGAAGATTTCATCGGCCATGCCAAATTCGAGCTAACGGTTCAAATTTTCAATCAATTGATCGCCGACCGCCTGCCCATCGTCTTTTTATCGTTTGACCGGCGCCTGGTCCGGCGGTTCGCCAACCAGAAAGTGTTAATCACCAATGGTTCCTTGACCACCGTTCCGGTCAAAGTATCCGTCGCCGAGGAGTAAAACCCATGGAAATGGAATTTTCGAGACTGGAGAGAGTGGTGGGCACTTTTATCGTCGGCGTGGTGCTGCTGCTCATGGCCACCCTGGTGATCATCGGCCGCGGCAAGGATTGGTTCGAAAACTATATCACCTACTACACCTTCTTCAGCGAGAGCTACAACTTGCAGGAGAACGCCGCGGTCAAGCTTTTCCGGGCGGACATCGGCAAGGTGGTCAAAATTACCCTGGAGAAAAACCGCGTTCAGGTCAAGCTGGCGATTCTGGAGAAATATGCCTCCCGCATCCGCCGGGATGCCGTCGCGGTAGTGGAAAGTCCCACCCTGATCGGCTCGGAGTATATCGCCATCATCCCCGGATCGCAGGAAGCGCCGCCTATGAATCCGGATGGTGAGATTGCTTCCCAGGAGAAACGCTCGATCACCGACATCCTCACCGAGTTTGAAGTGGAGAAGACCGCCAAATTGGTCGTTAAAGCGATTCAGGATATCGCCCAGGTCACCGAAAGACTGGGCGACCCCAAGGGCCCCCTGCTGATCTCGCTGGACAACATCGAAAAGATTAGCGGCAACGTCAACCGGATCACCGCCGACCTGGAAGCCGGCAAAGGCCCCATGGGGCTTCTGCTCAAATCCGAAGATGTGCTGCAACGCCTGGTGGACAATATTCAGCGGATGGGTGATATCCTGGCCAGCATTCAAACGGCGACCGCCAAGGCGCCCCAAACCATGGATCTGGTCCAAGAGGATTTAGTGGCCCTGCGGACACGCATGGAGCAGGCCCAGCAAGTTCTGGCCGCCATTCAAACCTCGGCCGCCGACCTTCAGGCCATCATGGACAATGTCAAAGCCGGCAGCCGCAACATCCCCCAAATCTCCACGACCTTCAAAGAGGGGATCCAGGAGATTCGCCAGGGAGTAGAACAGGTCAACCGGGTGGTGGATTCGCTGCAGGACAGTTTTCTGATCCGCTCCAACCTGCCGCTCGAACCGATCCCGGCTAAAACCGATGCCGGGGCACGGCCGTAGAATTGCGTGCGGCCGTAAAGAGTCGCTGAAGGTACGTCCATGTCATCCCCGCGAAGGCGGGGATCCAGTATTACAATTGTTCTGGACTCCCGCCTTCGCGAGAGTGACGGTTCGGGGCTCTCGCGAAGCCAATAGGTCTACCGGCTGCCGCTCCATTTCAATTTTGTGCGCAGCACATCGAAAAAGTTGCGCTCGGGCAGGGCGATCAAATTGACCGGCCGATCGGCCTTGCGCACCAGGATGGTGTGGTGTTCGTCAATGGGCATTCCCACCTGGCCGTCGAAAGTGAGCATGATGTCGGCGGAGCGCTCGGCCAACTGGATCTTGATGTGGGCCGTATCCGGAACGATCAAAGGCCGGTTGGTCAAGGTGAACGGGCAAATGGGGGTGAGCAAAATGCCCGGCACGGCCGGGTGCATGATGGGACCGCCGGCGGCCAGCGAATAGGCTGTCGAGCCGGTGGGGGTCGCTACGATCAGTCCGTCGGCGCGATAGTCGGTCAGGTAGCGGTCGTTGACCTGGGTCTTGATCAGCGCCAGCCGCGCCAGGGCTCCCTTGTTGATCACCACGTCGTTGAGCACGATTTCATGGACCAGGCGCTCATCGGCCCGCCACACCTCCACATCCAGGCGCATGCGCGGCCGGGTGGTGAATTGATTATCCAAAATGGCCTGCACCGCCATGTAGATCTGCTCTTCGCCTGCTTCGGCCAGGAATCCCACTTCGCCGAACTTGATCCCCAAAACCGGAACTTGGCGGTCGCCCAGCCAGCGCACGGCGCTCAAGAAAGTCCCGTCGCCACCCAAGACCACCACGAAGGCCAGATCATCGGGAGCCGCCTCGTGCGCGGAACGGGGCATGGCCAGGGGGGTTGTATCGCTGGGCTTGCGCACCACGCCGCAGCCCTTCTTTTTGAGCCACGCCTCCAATGCATCGGCATGCCGATAGGCATTGTGGTCCGGCTTGACCACCACTCCTATATTTTTGGCCATCGACAACTCCTTTGACTTGGACCGCCCGCGGGTTCGGGCGTATCTACGTACGATCCATGGCGTACGATCCATGGTGCAGTAATAAAGGGAGTGGGGCCAATCGTCAAACCGTATTTGCACGGCCAATAGGAAATCCTATAATCATCGGTGCAGGCGCGATCAGATCCCAACGTTCCTTCGCCTTTACCGGATGTAGCGCGCATAGAATTCAACGAAAATACTATCTGGCTTGGCATTACTTGCAAAATTAGCCCGTTATATATACGGTTGCCGAAATGGAAAACAGGCGCATTACCCTGGCGGCCAAAAGCGATCCATTGCGGGCCAACGAGGATGTGCGCAAGGCATATTTGGGGATTTGAAAGAAGATGAAAGTAAAGGAATGAGCGATAGAACTCTGACACCCGCCCCTTCCGATAGGCCCTGGCCCCTGAAGCTCTTCGTGCGTTCGGGCCTGGCGGCGGGCACCGCGCATACAGCCACGGGCGCATTTGTCATCGGCCGCGGCTCCGGCTGTCTGGTCCGGCTCAAGGACGAAGTGGTCAGTCGCGCCCATTGCAAACTATTTTGGGAAGAAGGCAGGTGGTGGATCGAAGATCTGAAGAGCGCCAACGGCCTTTTTATTGATGATCGGCGCGTTGAACGTCATGCGCTCCAAGAGCGGACCCTGGCCCGGTTGGGAGCGGACGGACCGGCCATCGAAATGGTCGTGACTACTCCGCCCCCGCCGGCGGTCAAGGCTCCGGCCGACCTGGAGCACTATAAATCCCACTACTTCGGCGACGCCGAAGGGCCGGCCGGTGAGCACACCCTGATGGTGCGTCGGGCGTTCGCCGAAGTTCAGCACAAGCAGCGCAAACTCTACTACGCTATCATCGGTGGCGTGGCGCTCCTGTTGGTGCTCAGTTCAGCCTACGCTGTCTATCGCCATGTGCAATACGGCCGCCAGCGTCAATTGGCCGCCGACATCTTCTACAAGATGAAAGCCCAGGAAGTGCTCCTGGCCCAGATCATCACGGCCACCGAGCAGCAACGCTCCGCGGAAGCCAGCGCCCGGATCGAAGCACTCAAACAACGCCAGAGCGAGATGGAGGCCAGCTACAATGAATTCACCGACACCCTCAAGGTGTACGCCAAGGGGCTGAGCGCGGAAGAGCGCCTGATTCTGAAAATGGCCCGCGCCTTCGGCGAGTGCGAACTCACCATTCCCGACGGATTCAACCAGACGGTCCAAACCTACATCGCGCGCTGGAAAGAGAGCGGCCGCTTGCAGCGCGCCGTGACCCGCGCCCGCAACAAGGGCTATGCGCCGACCATCGCCCGCGCTCTGACCGAGCAAGGATTGCCGGCCCAGTTCTTCTACCTGGCGCTCCAGGAGAGCAATCTGGACCTCAATGCCGTGGGGCCGCCGACGCGCTTCGGCATCGCCAAGGGCATGTGGCAGTTTATTCCCACCACGGCGCAAAAATACGGCTTGCGCACCGGCCCGCTGGCCGAAGAAGCCCAGCCCGACCCCCAGGACGAACGCCACCACTTCGATCGCGCGACTCTGGCTGCGGCCCGCTATCTGCGCGACATCTACGCCACCGACGCCCAGGCCTCGGGCCTGCTGGTGATGGCCGCCTACAACTGGGGCGAACATCGCGTCGTTCCCCTGCTGCAAACCCTGCCGCAAAATCCGCGCGAACGCAACTTCTGGGAGCTGCTCACCAAATACCGCCGCAAAATCCCCGATGAGACCTACGACTATGTCTTTTCCATCTTTTCGGCAGCGGTCATCGGCGAAGACCCGAAACTGTTCGGTTTCGATTTCGACAACCCGCTGGCCGAGCCGCCGACACCCGCGCATGGGAAGTAAAACTAGCGGAGCCCTTCGGCAATACCCAGGTAATAGTCGTGAATACGCCGGAGCAGCACGGCGGCCGATTCGCCCGCACTCCACTGGCTGGCATCCCACCAGCCCAACTCATTGAGGTGATCGGTCTGGGGCCAGGCCTCCTGAAAGTACTTCTCGCCCCACGCGGCCGAGGCGACCGACACCAGTCCGTCGTTGTCGCCCTCCTTGTCCTGGATGATCTTATGGGCGATCTTCAGGGGCCAGTAAACGCCATGCCAATGCTGCCAGCCCGCATAGGTCTGGAAGCGGATGGTCTCGGCGATGCGCTCTTCGAACTCCAGGACCTCTGGATCTTGGTTGAAGGCGCGGCAACGATCGGCGCGCAGATCCCGCATGGCATCGAGGTTCAACCCCAGGGCCTTGGCGATGTGCAGTACTTCTTGCAAGTGGTCGGTGCCCCAGTCGGCAAAGCTGCTGCCATGATGGGGCGTGGAGATGGTGGTCAGCGAAGCAATGCGCTCGTGGATCTTTCCGTGGTTGCGCTCGTCGAACAGCATGTGGCGCGCATCCAGACCCCCCATGCTATGGGCCACGAGATGCACCTTGTCCGGCTTGGAAGGGTGTTCGAGAATTGTGCGGATATTGCGGGCCAGGGCCTGGGCGCGTGCCGCCACCCCGGCGCCCCAGGGCACATTGGCGTGCCAGGCCTCGTACCCATGACGCCGCAGCAGGGTGCGGATGCCCTTGAAGTAATGGTACTGATCGATGTCGGCATCATCGTTGTTGTCCGAATGCAGGGTATCCTTCCATAAAATGTCGAATCGGCACACGCCGTGGCACAGCACGATCGGATACATGACGCTCTCCTGGGGGTGGGTGTTTTTCCACGCGGCGTGATGATCCTTCGGGTGTCACGGGTCACATCCCGTGGTCATTCCAGCGCGCGCGTAAAGATCATAAAAATGATGGGTAGGGCCGTTGCCTTTGCCGATGGTCAGGCCGTGGGCGATGGCGCCGGTCACATAGCGCTTGGCCCGTTGCACGGCCTCGGGAAGGGAACAGCCCCGGGCCAGCCAGGCGGCGATGGCCGAAGAAAAAGTACACCCGGTCCCATGGGTGTTGCGCGTGGCGATGCGCTCACCGGACAACTCACAAAACGCGCTCCCGTCATAGAGCACATCCACAGCCAGGTCGCCCCCCAGATGGCCGCCCTTGATCACTACGTTGGGCACGCCCATCTGCGCGATGCGTTGGGCCGCCGACCGCATTTGGGCCAAATCGGCGATGGTGGCGCCGATGAGCAGCTCGGCTTCGGGGATGTTGGGGGTGACCACCTGGGCCAGGGGAAACAGCCGATCCATCAAGGCCTGGCGCGCTTCGGGTTTGAGCAAGGCATATCCGCTCTTGGAGACCATCACCGGATCGAGCACCACCGGCACGCGCCGCACCGGACCCAAGGCCGCGGCAATGGCCTCGATGAGCGGCACGCTGGAGACCATGCCGATCTTCACCGCCCGGATCTCGGCGTCTGCAAACAGGCAGACAATCTGATCGTGAACGATGTGGGGCGCCATCTCCTGGATGGCATACACCTTTTGGGTGTTCTGCACGGTCACGGCCGTCACGGCGCTCATGCCGAAAACCCCCAGGGCCTGAAACGTCTTCAAGTCGGCCTGGATGCCCGCACCGCCCGAACTGTCCGACCCGGCAATGGTCAGGGCGATGGGCAGGCGCGAGGCGTCATTCGGTTTCATCGGCGATCTCCTTTTCCTTGGCGATTCCCATGGAGATCTAATAACCGAGTCTATCGAGCCGCACAACCCTATTAAATCGAGAAGGTGCGCGCATCTCTTGCCTGGCGCGTCCAAACCGCCTGGCGACCTTGGTGACGCCCCGTCAGCGCCAGCTTGCGCAATCCGGTGGCCTCGATGTGTGGGAGATTGTTTAACGAGAAATCCCGAAGCGATAACCCCCGTGTTCCGTAAAGACGTACGGGAGCGCTGCGGAAAACTTCAGCTTTGATAGGTGGTAGCAATTTGCGACCACCTCCGTTCTTTCGTCTTCAGTGAGCTGAAAAACAAAATCGGTTGGGAAACGGCCCTTATTCCGCTGCGGCGTTGGGAGCATGTTTCTATTTTTCATTCCGTCTTATTGCGGTCATGTGGATGCTGCGCTCTAATGACGGACCTGAACCGGTGCTATAAGACGGTCCTATATCCACCGTCACGCGCTCATCGGATTCCATGAGCCTTTCGGACCAGCGCTTAAGGTGATCGTAATCAATGGTAAGTCCATAAAAGCTACTTCCACCGTAGAAAAATAACTGCAATAATTGCTTCCGGCTGCTATGCCCGAGGCCGGCACAGCAAAATCCCAAGCCGGCAACGGAGTAGTTGTCGCCTTTTATGTTGAGCTTCTGGCCCTCAAGCTCCGACCGAATTCCACATGCGACAAGCGCCTCCTTAATAACTGCTTCGAACGATTGATCGCTTTTGCCCCAATGCAAGCAGTGCAGCTCGCCACATACGATAAGCTGAACTACCTTGTAGTTACCGTTTTTCAGGTTAAAAATGTTGTTCCTCATGCAAACCTGATTGTGTTCCTGTTATTTTGTTTGGCCTGGTAGCATTGCTATTTTCCGCGATGGCGGCCATTATCGCTGATCTTGGTGCAACCGGTAATCGGGGTCCGGCTAATTTCGGTCCACTTGAAACAGACTTCATCTGAACGTCTGCTTCAAAGTAGATTCGTTTAATTTCTCTGACAGGAGCATTAGCATTGATTTTCATATGCCCCCCGTGAATAGGCGCTAATGATAGAATTGCCGGATATTCCCGGCGGCCAAGTTTGCGGTGATGTTCACTTGCTGCGGTTTCTTGGGCCGCTGCTCGTCCGCTACGACGGATTCCGGCATGGTGCGTC
>JBAQGR010000419.1:0-1621 GCA_049287895.1 Desulfatitalea sp. | reverse complement strand
CAGCCGTTGCAGGCGGCGGCCGGCCTGGCCCAGGGCGACGGCGCGCAAGCCGCTTACGGCAACCAGTTGACCTGTATGCCCGCCGATGTGTCCTATCGGCCGCCCCGGCGCACGCCGCGGCCCATCATCTCCGGCCTCATGACCGCCCATGTGGATGCAGCCCAGCTCGAAGATCGGGCCGAGATCGACGACCAGGGCCGTTACAAATTGGTGATGCCCTTCGATCTCTCCGGCGCCGATCCGGGCAAAGCATCGCGCTTTGTGCGCAAGGCGCAACCCTACGGCGGCAAAGCGATGGGCATGCATTTCCCTTTGCACAAGGGGACCGAGGTGATCTGCAGTTTCAGCAATGGCGACCCGGACCGGCCGATCATTGTCGGCGTCGTGCCCAACCCCGAGACCCGCAGCGTGGTCACGGCCGAAAACAGCACCCGCAACGTGATCCGAACCCCCAGCGGCGTGATGATCGAAATCAACGACGGCCGGCCCAAGGGCTGAACAGGCCGGGCGATGGTTTAACCCCATGACCAGGAGAATGAACAGGAGAAGATGACAATGGCCGACGGCGATACTACCACCAAATGGTTCAAAGTGGATGCTCCGGCGTATGACGGCGAAAAGCGCAGCTATTTCCGCATGGGGGCCCCCGACCCGGATTTTGAGGAGAATTTTCTCGACGCTCGGATCGATCCGGCCCAAACCGGCTGGGTGGCCTACACCGACGGAGACCGCTTCGAGCACACGGGCGGCGATCATTATGTTTTGACCGAGGGCGACGAGATCGTCCTAAACGAAGGGTGGTTTAACTGTGAAATGAAGAAGGGCATCAATTTCGAATCCTTTTTGGGCTATTCCGCCGAAGTCTACATCGGCGGAAAGTATGAAGCCAATATATCGGCCAACGTCGCCATGAACCTGGGGCTGGAAGTCAATTATGGCGCGATCGGCAAATATGAATCGGTGCTGGGCGGAAACATCGTGCTGAGCGGAGAGATCGAACAGGAGGCCACCCGGGCCATCCGGCTCTCCGTGGACCCGGATGACGATTGGCCGGAAATCTGGTTCGAAAAGTACGCCCCCTGGGTGGCCGGCGGTTTGGCGGGCGTCACCGGCCTCGTCACCTCGGTGGGCGCCCACGGGAATGCCGACGCCAAGAGCGTGATCGGTCCCGTGGCCACTGGGCTTTCGGGCTTGTGGTACGGGCTGGGCCTGGTCAATGCCTATCTGGATTACCACCGACGGACCAAGAAGCTTGCCGTTCCCGACAAACCCCGGTCCGAAATCCTGATGGACACAAAAAAGATCGAATTGAAATGCAGCGCGCCCGGGCAGGCCCAGCCCGATGCGGCCATCGTCATGGATCAAAAGAAGATCGAGCTCAAATGCGGCGATGCATCGATTCTTCTGGAAAAGAACAAGATCACCTTGAGCGCGGAGAGCATCCACCTGAAGCAGCCCAAAAAATCGAGCGGCATGGTGCTGACCCAATCCAATTTAAAGATGCTGGAAAGGGATCTGCTGATCTACAAGGGTGAGGTGCGGGTGCCTGACAAGGCGGTGCATGCCAAGGAGATTCATGGAGGAAACACGCTTCTGGGCAAGTAGTCGGGAGGGGTGTCGC
>JBAQGR010000418.1:0-6320 GCA_049287895.1 Desulfatitalea sp. | reverse complement strand
CTTTAGGTGGATTTCACTATGGGGGGCGGACCACATCACCATGTAACAACAATTGGTTGATTTTAATTCAGATGAATGCGAGCAATATTCACACAGGTCAGGGTTTTGTTTGAAATCGAGGGCGATATAATTGCTGTTTATCGAATACGGCATCGCCGGGAAGCGTACCGTTAAATGGAGGATAGAATCATGGTGATCCAGAATGCCCAAATCATAAAGAAGGCAGGAAAGAAAGAATTCGTTGTCCTGCCCTATGATGAATTTCTGAAAGTCCAAGAGGAGCTCCTTAACTATGAAGATCTTCGCTGCCTTAGAAAAGCCAAGGAAGCCGAAAAAGACGCTCCGACCATCGGCATTGATGAGCTTAAAAAACAGATAAAACGTCGAGCAAGTCGCACCAATCAAACAGGAAAGGCGAAGAAATAGAATCGCCTTGCAGGTTCTCACAATCCAGGTATCGATAAACCAAATTCATCACACAGGGCCGCCAGAAACCGACAGGTGGTAGAGTATTTTTTCAATGTATCGCCGCGGCGATTTCCCGCTGCAGCGTCTGGAAATGGCCCCAGAAGGAGTGATCCGCGCCCTGGACGACACTGAGCCGCGCGGCCGGATGCCAGTGGGGCAGGGCGGCGCTGATCCGGCCGGGCGGCGCCAGGTCATCGAGGCTGCCGGTGAAAACAGCGCACAATCCAGGGATGGCGGCCTTGGCATCGAAGTCGATAAATGCCACTGGCGGAGCTATTAGCAGGATGCGATGGGCGTGATCGCCGGTGGTTCTGGACCATCCGGTCAGCACCCAGGCGCCGAACGAATAGCCGGCCAGGTCGATCTGTTCGAAGCCAAGGGTTTGCAGATATTCGATGGCGGCCTGGACATCCTTTTGTTCGCCGAGACCATCTTCGTGGTGGCCGGTGCTCCTGCCCGTGCCGCGGAAGTTGAAGCGCAATGTGCTCCAGCCCTGCTGGGCATAGGCTTCGGCCACGGTCGCCACCACGGCATTGTCCATATCCCCGCCATATAATGGATGGGGGTGCGTGATGACCACGGCCTGCTTGGGAGAGGTGGCCACCAGACGTCCTTCCAAGCGGACATCGGCCGCGTTGAAAAAAAAGGCTTTTTCCATCGTAAGTGTCCCCATGGCCCATTTAATCGCTGGGGGCGCGTTGCCGCTCACTCGCTAAAAATCTTGCGCCGGTTCTCGCGGTGATCCACCATGTAGAGCAATTGGGCCACGCGGCCGATTTGCTCCAGCAGGGTATCGGTTTTCTGCCGTTCGAAATTGTACACGCGGAAGTAAACCCGACGGTAGCCCTCTCGGCAGCGTTTGTAGGATGTCATGATGCTGGCCATTTTACCACCGGTCTGGCGTACGAGATTGGCCACCTCCATGATCGATCCCGGCCGGTCTTCGAGCATAACGGCGATATGCACGCCGCGGTCCTGAAGCCCGGTCAAAGCCACCAACGCCCGGAAAAGGTCGTTCTGGGTGATGATGCCTTGCAAGTTGCCATCTTCGGCCACGACCGGCAAGGCAGCAATCTTGTGCTTTTGCAGAATCTCCGCGGCCTCCTCGATGGTGTAGTCGATCGGTATCGAAATGGCCGGTTTGCTCATGAGATCGGAGACTTTGATTTTATCCAGAAGATAGATCAGTTCGTGCACGTCCAGGGTCGTGGCATCCGAGGCCGAAGCGCGCTTCAAGTCGCCGTCGCTGAGCATGCCTTTGAGTTTGCCATCCTTCATGACCGGCAATTGGTGAATCTGGTGCTTTTTGATCAGATCCATGGCCCCCTTCATGGAATCCCCGGGGCTCACGGTGATTACTTCCCTCGTCATCCAATATTTGACTAGCATAACTGAGTCTCCCTGTTTCCTAACGGTTTGTGGGTGGTTGATCGTGTAGGTTTTTGCCGGTATGCGTATCTGGCGCAGCCCGTTGGCCTGCTTTCAGTTAAGCTTACACCCGGCCGACAGGCAAACCATTTTTATTGATCGAAGAATTTATCGCCGCGAATGCTCAGCAAAGGGATGGGGCTGCGGCGGTACATGCTTCGGGCGCAGGACCCCATGACCACATCGGCCAGGTCGGTGCGCCCTTTGGTGGCCATGACGAGCATATCGGGCGTTTCCTCATCGATCACTTCCAGCAGTTTTTGATAGGGAACACCGATGCGCACGACGGAGCGGGTGGTGGCCGGATCGGCATGGCAGTTTTGGATCAATTTGGCCAACTCTTCATGGCGTTCGCGCAAGCGGTCACTGACAAAGTTGTCGAATTGAAAGGTGGCGTATGTGGCCATGATGCTCTGCACGGCATCGATATCGCGCTGATTGATCACATTGACCATCAGCAAGTCCGCTCCCAACTCATTGGCCAGTTGTGTGGCATACTGTGCCGTGGGGAGGGAATACTTTGAAAAATCGATTGCGACCATGATGGTGTGGATGGATGCCATGTCGCGCTCCTTTCATTGGCATAACTGGGGAAGGGGTGGGGATGCCACCCGCAGCCCGCTTCGATTCTTGACGACGCCGCAAAAAGCCGAAGGGGCACTTTTTACGGTTCTATCGGGCTCGATATTGAAATGCGCGCACTGCTTTGAATAGCAAGGAGCATACCATGCCGAACGGGAGGGCGCCAAGGAATAATATCTTTTAATAATTGAAGGTTAGATCAATTTCGGCATCATGTACCGCGACGCCGTGTCGAACTTCTTTACACGCTGTCAAGCGTCGAAAGGGCCGGGGCGCCCTCATTCCAATTCGATTTTAATAAGCGACAGTTAGGTCGTCGTTTTCACCGATGTCTGAATCTTTAGATTGTACTTCTCGATTTTCGAGTGCAGGGTCGGCCGCGAGAGACCCAGGATTTTGGCGGCGCGCGAGCGATTGCCGTCGGTGACGTTGAGGGCTTCGGTGATCAGCAGGCTGGCGAAATGATCCATGCAGGCTTCAAAGACGTTGCCTTCGACCTGGCTCAATATCTGGCGGCGGGCCCATTGGCGGATGGCCTCCTCGGTGGAGGGGCCGCCCTTGGTTGATGGGGTTTCCTGGCCGGCCACCTGGGCGAGATCGGCCGTGCTGATGGGGGTGCCACGATTGAATATCAGCGCTTTTTGCAGTGTATTGGCCAGTTCGCGCACATTGCCGGGCCAGTTGCGCTGCTGCAAGTCGTGCAGGGCCGCCTTGGCCAGACCGGGGTTGTCCATACCCAACTCGGTTGCATAGCGGGACAGGAAATAGTCGCTCAGCAAAGGGATGTCTTCGGTGCGCTGGCCCAGCGGCGGCAGCCAAATGGTGATCACCTTCAAACGGTAGTAAAGATCTTCACGAAATTGGCCCTGGGTGATCAGGGTTTCCAGATCGCGGTTGGTGGCCGCGATGATGCGCACATCCACGGGAATGGTTTCGCGACCGCCCAGGCGTTCGATGCTTTTCTCTTGCAGCAGACGCAGCATTTTAGCTTGCAGGTTCATGGGCATGTCGCCGATTTCATCCAAAAGGATGGTGCCGCCCGAGGCCTGTTCGATTTTACCCACACGGCGGTGATTGGCGCCGGTGAAGGCCCCCTTTTCATAGCCGAACAGCTCGCTTTCCAGCAGGGTGTCGGGAATGGCCACGCAGTTGATCACCAGAAAGGGGCGGTTGGCCCGCAAACTATGCTGGAAGATGGCGCGGGCCGCCAACTCCTTGCCGGTGCCCGACTCGCCGCGGATGAGCACTGTGGCATCGGTGGCCGCCACGCGTCCGATGGCCTTGTAGACCTTCTGCATGGCCGGGCCGCGGCCGATGATGGCATCCTGCGAGGTTTCACCGGGCGTGCCGTCCACGGCCACCATGGAGCGCATGAAGCGGCCGGCCTCCAGGGCCTGTTTGATAGTGGCGAGCATGTCCGGGATGTCGAACGGTTTGAGCACAAAATCGAAGGCGCCCATTTTGGTGGCTTCGATGGCTGTTTCGGTAGTGCCGAAGGCAGTCATGATGATGGTCGGCACCCGTTGGTCCATGGCGTGGATGGCTTGAAAGGTCTCCAGACCGCTCATGCCCGGCAGCCGGACATCCAATATCACCAGGTCGGGCAGGCGCTCGCGCACGATGCGCAGCCCAGCCTCGCCCGAGGCGGCGCTTTGCACCGTATAGCCCTCTTCGGTGAGCAGCTTGTTGAAACTTTTGCGCAATGGGTCGTCATCATCGATAATCAGAATGGTGGTCACGAGTCGCTCCTTCAGCCTATCCTTCTCTTATCACCGGCAGCGTGATGACAAACGCGGCCCCCATACCTTCCTTGGGTTCCAGCCGGATGCAGCCGTCGTGCTCATGGATGATGCGTTCCACGATGCTCAAGCCCAAGCCGGTGCCCTCCTCCTTGGTCGTGAAGAATGGCTCGAATACCTTTTGCGTAAAATGCTCGGGTACTCCAGGTCCGTTGTCCGCGATTTGCAGCACCGCGGTGGGGCCCTGGGGAGTATTTCCGTCGGTTCGCTCGGTGATGGTGATATGACCGCCATTGCTCATGGCTTCACACGCGTTGATGATCAGGTTCACCAGGACCTCCTTGAGTTGTTCCGGATCGACCGACACATCGGGCAGCGGTCGCTCGCGCTCCACGGTAACGGTCACTTCATAGGATTTAAGGCGGTGGCGGAGCAGTTGCAGGGCCATATCCACCACGCTGGAGGGACTGAGCCGCTGCATTTTCAGTTTGGGCGGCCGTGAGAACTCCAGGAAATTTTGCACGATGGTGTCGATGTGCCGGATCTCTTCGGAGATCACCTCGAAGTCTTCCTTTTGTTCGGCATCCAGTTTCAGCGACCGCCTCAGCGAGAAGAGCCGCATTTGGACCGAGGTAAAAGGATTGCGGATACTGTGGGCCATGCCGGCCGCCAGCTTGCCCACCATGGCCAGCTTTTCGGCTTGCAGCAAGCTTTCGCGGCTGCGCTCCAAGGCAAGGTGGGTCTGATCCACATCTTCCAGCAGGCCATGCACCTTGCGGTCCAAGGCCGCAACCACATTGTGGGTGGGCGCGTTGCTGCCGCCGCGGCTGGCGGCCTCCAGCAAGCGGTTGACCGGTTGCAGGATTTGACCGATCAGGATGACCATCAGGACAATGGCCAGCGTCAGGCCGCCGATCATGGCGGCCACGGCCGTCACGCGCAATCCTGCTGCTTCCGTAATGCTTTGGCTCTTGGCCATCGTGATCTGTTGAGTATGTATCTCTTTGAACTTTTCGAATAGATCCATCAGGGTGAAAAAGCGCTTACGGACCTCTTTGTGCAGGTCGGCGCCCTTGGCATGCTCGCCGGCTTCATAGTAAGCGATCACCCGGTCTTTGCCCTGGATGTAGCGCGCATACTCTTCCTCGATCCCCCTCAATGCCTGGCGTTGATCGTCGTTGTGCGCCTGTCGATACGCCTCCTGCAACTGGGTGGTGAAAAGCTGGCGGTATTCGCCCATCTGCTTTAACCATTCGGGATTGCCATCCTGGAAGTAATATGTGAGATACCCTTTTTGATTGACGAGGGCCATCTCCAAGCCGTGGGCCGATTGGTAGGCGGCCAGATTCTTCTCGATGATGGCGGTCAACACGCTTTCGATGCGATGGGTGTACCAGATCATCACCAGGCCGCCCATGACGGTGATGCTTACCAATGCGCTCATGACCAGGATGATGCGGCTGCGCAGGGGAAGATTTACTTTCATGCCTGTTTGTCTATCTCCGTAACGATTCTAAACAGTACAAAAAAAGGACAATGCGCATTGGGTTATACCGGCCCGGCGGCGGCCGACGGCGCGGCGGTCGTGGTCCCTTCGGCGGCCAGCATGGCGTCGATGTCGGCCAGAATCTTCTGGCGGTAGTGGGCCAGCACGGAGGCATTGGCCATGATCATATCCAGTTGGCGCGTATGGATGGTCAGGAACCCCAGAATCTTCAGGTATTGAATCATGGTGCTCATGATATACTGCTCGATGCGGGCATTGAGATGATCCTCTTTGATGGTGATGCGGAATCCGTAAGGTTCCAGGAGCTCCTTTATGAACTGAACCCTTTTGAGCCGGCGGGAGAAATCGGCGCCTCCGCCCTTGAAATGAAAGTTGATGTAGTTTTCGCTGGTGCGTTCGCTGAGCAGGGCTTCCACGATGGAGAAGTGAAATCCCAACCGCGATTGCAGGCTGCAAAAATTCTTTGAAATCATGAAATAGTTGCGGTTGTGCATGCTGGAGCGCACCGTGGGCAGCAGGGCCTGGTTGGCGGTGGCCTGGAACATGACGGCCATCATGCCCTTGCCGTCCACGGGCGGCGGCCCTTCCCACGGCTG
>JBAQGR010000417.1:0-8264 GCA_049287895.1 Desulfatitalea sp. | reverse complement strand
GGCACGGCCTTGAGGTTTTTCGTCCGCAAATGTAGTTTGGTGGATCTCATCAGAATCAGGAAAATGCCATGGGCGCAGCAGGAATAGAAAAAGCAGCGGGAACCGCCGTCGACGACAGCGAGTTGGTCTCCAAAGAAGAGCTCGAAGAGATCCTCAAGAAGGTGGACAAAGAGGCCACCGCCCGCAAGCTGTCCGGTTGGCCGCGCTGGGTCGTTTATGTCATCGGCGTGGGCTGGTCGGTGTTTCAGGTGTACACGGCCGCCTTCGGTCTGCTGCCGGCCCAATTGCAGCGTTCCATCGCCCTGGCCTTTGCTTTTGCCCTGGTCTTCCTGCTCTTTCCGGCCCGCGTGGCCAACAGCTCGCGCCGTCTCCAGTGGCACCACTGGTTGCTGGCCGCCGGCGCGGTGTATGTCGGTCTCTACTTGGCCATGAACTACATGCGCATCATGGAGGCCGGCGGAGACTACGCACCCATGGATTACTTCATGGCGGGTTGCGGCATTCTCGTGACCCTGGAGGCCACGCGGAGATCCGTCGGTCTGCCCATCGTCATGATCGCCGTGACCTTTCTCCTGTATGCCTACCTGGGCCGTTATCTTCCAGGGTTTCTCGCCCACCGCGGCTTTTCCTTCCAACGCATCGCCTCGCACATGTATCTGACCACCGAGGGCATTCTGGGCATCCCGCTGGGGGTCATGGCTTCGTTCATCTACCTGTTCGTGCTTTTCGGGTCGTTCCGGGAAAAAACCGGGCTGGGTCAGCTCTTTATCGATATCTCCAACGCCATCGCCGGTTGGGCCTCGGGTGGGCCGGCCAAAATGGCCGTGGTCACCAGCGCCCTGGAAGGCATGGTGTCGGGCAGTTCGGTGGCCAATACCGTGGAGTCGGGCAGCCTGACCATCCCCATGATGAAACGCCTGGGCTATCGCCCCGAATTCGCGGCGGCGGTAGAGGCCTCTTCCTCCACCGGCGGGCAGATCATGCCGCCCATCATGGGGGCCGCGGCCTTCATTATGGCCGAGTTTCTCAACATTCCTTATTTCGACATCGCCAAGGCGGCCGCCGTTCCGGCCTGCCTCTATTTTTTCGGGGTCTTCATCGAGGTCCACCTGGAGGCCAAGCGCTGCAAGCTGCGCGGGTTGAGCCGCGATGAACTGCCCCGGTTCGGGACAGTCATGCGCGAGCGCGGCCATCTCTTCTTCCCCCTGTTCGCCATCATCGGCTTTCTGAGCGTAGGCTTCACGCCTATGTATGCCGCCTTGATGGGATTGCTGGTATGTGTCGTGGCCGGTGCCCTGCGCAAGTCCACGCGCATGAGTTTTCGCGAAATCATGGACGCCTTCGAACTGGGCGCCCGCAACGCCTTGGGAGTGACCCTGGCCTGCGCCTGTGCCGGCATCATCATCGGCGTGGTGACCCTGACCGGTCTGGGATTGAAGCTGGCCAACGGCCTGGTGGATCTGGCCGGCGGCAATCTACTGCTGACCCTGATCTTCACCATGATCACCTCGCTGATCCTGGGCATGGGCGCGCCTACCACGGCCAACTACATCATCACCTCCACCATCGCCGCGCCGGCCCTGATCCTGCTCAAGGTGCATCCCCTGGCTGCGCATATGTTCGTGTTCTACTTCGGCATCGTGGCCGACATCACGCCGCCGGTGGCCCTGGCCGCCTATGCCGGCGCCGGCATCGCCCGCGCCAATCCCATGGTCACCGGCATCATCGCGACCAAGCTGGCCATCGGCGCCTTTCTGGTGCCCTATATTTTTGTGTTCAACCCCGCCATGCTGTGGATCGACACCACCGCCCTCACGCTGATCCAGACCCTGGTCACCTCCTGCTGCGGCATGACCGGGGTCGGCGCCTGCATGATCGGCTATTTCTTCTGTCCCATGAAGTGGTACGAGCGTGGTCTCTTTTTTATCGGTGGCCTGCTGCTCATCGATCCCGGCACCCTGACCGACGTGCTCGGCCTCGGCCTGCTGGGCGTGGGGATCGGCTGGCAATGGGTCCAGAAGAATAAAATCCGGAATGAATCGATTGCTTGAAGATACATCAACCACAGGAGGAGCACATGAAACTCAAGAATGGGGCGGAGTACATCGATAGTTTGCGGAAGTTGTCTCCCCGAATTTACTACAAAGGTAAGCAGATCAAGGATGTCACCCGCCATCCGGCCACCGCGCCGCATGTGCGCGCGGCGGCCATGACCTATGCCCTGGCCAACCAGGCCAAGCACAAGGAGCTGGCCACGGCCGTCTCCCACCTGACCGGACGCACCATCAGCCGTTTTACCCACGTGCACCAGAACATCGAAGATCTGATCAAGAAGATCAAGCTGCTGCGGGTGCTCGGCCAGAAAACCGGCACCTGCTTCCAGCGCTGCGTGGGCTTCGACGGCATCAACGCCGCCTATTCGGTAACCTACGAGATCGACCGGAAGTATAAAAGCGACTACCAGGAGCGCTTCAAGCGCTGGCTGATCGGGATTCAGGACGAAAACAAGATGGTGGTGGGCGCCATGACCGATCCCAAGGGCGACCGCTCCAAGGGACCGACTCAGCAGAGCGACCCGGACCAGTATGTGCACGTGGTCGAACGCCGGCCGGACGGCGTCGTGATCCGCGGCGCCAAGCTGCACATGACCGGCGCGGTCAACTCCCACGAGATCCTGGTGATGCCCACTACGGCCCTGGATGCCCAGGCCAAAGACTACGCTATCGTTTGCGCCATCCCCATCGACGCCCCCGGCGTGACGCTGATTTTCGGCCGTCAGGCCGGCGACGACCGCCGGGACCAATTGGAGCGCATCGACGTGGGCAAGCCGCTCTTCGGCGCGGTGGGCGGGGAAGCCGTGATCGCCTTCGAGGATGTGTTCGTGCCCAACGATAGAATCTTCATGAACGGCGAGACCGATTTCGCCGGCCTGCTGGTCTATCGTTTTGCCGCCCATCACCGGGCCAATTACGGCGCCTGCAAGTCCGGCCTGATGGATGTGCTCACCGGCGCGGTCAGCTATCTGGCCCAGATTCAGGGCGCCGGCCAGGGCTCGCACATCAAGGACAAGGTCACGGAAATGATCCATCTGAGCGAAACCCTGTACAGCTCTTCCATTGCCTGCTCGGCCGAAGGCAAGCCGACCCCTTCGGGGGCCTTTCTGGTGGACACCATGCTGGCCAATGTGTGCAAGCACAACGTGACGCGCTTTCACTTCGAGGTGGCTCGGCTGGCGGTGGACATCGCCGGCGGCTTCATCGCCACCCTGCCCAGCGAGCATGACCTGGAGAGCGCTGAAGTGGGCCACCTGGTCCGGAAGTACTTTTCGGGCGTCGCCGATATCCCGGTCAAGGAGCGCATCAAGATCGGCCGGCTCATCGAGGCCATGACCGGCGGCACGGCCATGGTGGAATCCATGCACGGCGCCGGTTCGCCCCAGGCCCAGCGCATCATGATTTTGCGCGAAGGCCGCCTGGACGAGAAGATCAAGCTGGCCAAGGCGCTGGCCGGGATACCGTCGAAGAAAGGCGCAAAGAAAAAGGGATAGGGTAGAAAGTTGAAGGCCTTGTTATACCGCTGACACGTGGGTGCTGGTCATCTCGGCCAGCAGTTTATCGGCTGTGCCCAGGATGCGCGTGCGGATGACGCGCACCAGCTTTCCTTTTTTGACAAAGCGGGCCTCGGCGCGGATGTCGCCCTCTCTTTGATTACCGCAAAGAGAAGTGTGCAGATTGATGGCCAGGGGGAAGCCTTTGCCGCGTTCGTCCAGCGTTTGGGATTCCAGAATGAGCACCGAAGCGATGACATCGGCCAGCCAGACGAAGGCCCCGGCCTGGACGACGCCCAACGGGTTCAATATCCCTGCCTGGATCGGCATGCGGCCGACCACACAGTCGGCGCTGCGCGCTTCAATGAAAAATTCAATGTGGCCAGTGCGCTGGGAGGATTGAATATGCTCCTGAAGTGTCGCCATATGTTTCTTCCTTTCTCATTTTAAGGGGGTAGGTCAGGATAGTGTTGCCGCTACGGTCGGCCACGGCACCGTGCACCAGGGTGATGTCCGGCCGGAAGGCTTTGAGCAGTCCGATTTGGCCTTCCCCGGAGAACGGGTTGTCCATGGTCTTGAACGAGTCTTTGTTCTCTTCGGCCATGCTGCTGCCGATCAGGGAGGTCGTGGGCATGAAGTCCCAGCCCAGGGCGCCGGCCAGCAGCCGTTGCGGAAGGGTGCGCATGGTCCAGCTTTCGATCTGGAAGTCGCCTGAAGCAATGGCGTTTTGAACGACCGGGCACGGCCGCGGACTGGGGTAGTTGATGCCGGCGAAACTGGTCAGCACCTTGGTGGCGATCCGGTTTTTGATCAAGGCGACCAGGTGCAGGTTCAGCGAGGGCGTGATGATGGTGAATTCCGGATGCCGCTCCCAGAATGCTCGGACCAACTCGTACACCAGCGCGCCGACGCCCGCCGTGAAATGCAGGGCCATCCTGGGCTGAACGTGCCGCGCGATGGCCTCTTTGAGGGTGCAGCGCTTGTCTTCGCCTTCCACCACCGGAACCGACATCTTTTCTTCAATCAGCTTGCGAATCGCGGAATCCATTCAGCTCTCCATGACGCGGTTCATCAGGCAGTATAGTGCCGGGCAAGGGTTTCGGCGATGCAGGCCGGCTTGGCACTGCCTTCCACT
Source organism: Desulfatitalea sp. (assembly GCA_049287895.1). GTDB lineage: Bacteria > Desulfobacterota > Desulfobacteria > Desulfobacterales > Desulfosarcinaceae > Desulfatitalea. Next base: position 3,582 of record JBAQGR010000417.1, on the reverse strand, counting down.
TCGATCTGCACCTTCCAGCTCATCTGGACGCCGCCGGTCACCTCTTCGATGCCGAGCAGCGTGATCCGGGCGCGCACGCGCTTGCCGGCGGGCACCGGGGCCGCGAAGCGCACCCGGTTGAGGCCGTAGTTGACCGACATCTTGGCCTTGGGCAGTTGCAGCGCGTCGGCCATCAGGCGTGGAATGAGCGCCAGGGTCAGGAATCCGTGGGCGATGGTGGTGCCGTAGGGCGATTCGGCCGCCGCGCGCTTCTCGTCCAGGTGAATCCACTGGTGGTCGCCGGTGGCTTCGGCGAACAGGTTGATCTGGGTTTGGGTGACGGCCATCCAGTCGCCGACAGCAACCTCCTGGCCGATCTTCTGGCGCAATACTTCGATGGATGCAAATGTGACTTTGGGCATGGAATCCACCCCTCTTTTCTCTTTGGATATGCCGCGGTTGATATGCTTCTAATGGGTTTCGAACCTACCACCGTAACGGCCAGTAAGTATGGCAGAAGTGGGGCAGCATGTCAACGCGCAAACCGGACCATATTCGCTATTGCCGAACAGTGTTGCAACTTTTTGGTTTACGCGGCCAAAGGTTACTGATAAGATAGTTGTCACTCAAGCAATGGAACCGGAGCTCATGATTCGCAGATTCTCGACCGCCGCCTTGACCGACCAGGATACCCATGCACTCATGCAGATTGCCCTGGGTCGGCGACCAGGCGACCTGGCCGTGATCCACGCGCGTCTGGTCAATGTCTATACCGGCGAGCTTCTGGAAGATCAGGCGATCGTCACCCATGACCGCTGGATCGCCTACACAGGCGATCGTCCCGAGGGGATGCTCGGCCCGGCCACCGAAGTGATCGATGCTCGCAACAAGGTGGTCATCCCGGGGCTGATCGACGGCCACACCCATCTGGCCACCTTTTTCAACATTCCCGAATTCGTACGCTATGCGGCACCGGGCGGCACGACCACCGTGGTGACCGAAGCCTTCGAACCTTACGCCGTGGGCGGCTATGACGGCATCCTCGATTTTCTGGCCTCACTGGCCGACCAGCCCATCAAAATAGCGGCCACGGCACCGCCCATGGTGTCGCTCAGTCCGCGGCTGCTGGGCATCGATCCCGAGGATCTGAGGCGGCTGCTCGAGCGCGAAGACATTCTGGGTCTGGGCGAATCCTATTGGCAGGGAGTGTTCCAGTCCCCCGAGCGCCTGCTGCCGGCCATGCAAGCCACCCTGGCCGCGGGCAAGACCCTGGAAGGCCATTCGGCCGGCGCCCGCAACGGCAAGCTGGCGGCCTACGCCGCCATGGGCATCTCTTCGTGTCACGAACCCATCACGTCCGAAGAGGCGCTGGCGCGCTTGCGCTTGGGCATCCATGTGATGGCCCGGGAGGGCAATGTGCGCCGGGACTTGGCGGCCATCGCCGCCATTCGGGGGATGGGGGTCGACTTGCGGCGCCTGACCGTGGTTTCCGACGGGATAGACCCCAGGGACTTGGCGGCCGAGGGCTACATGGAGCGGGTGGTTCAAAAAGCGATCCACTACGGTTTCGAGCCCATTACGGCGATTCAGATGGCCACGCTCAACGTGGCCGAGCACTTCGGCATCGACCATTTAGTGGGCGGCATCGCGCCGGGTCGGTTCGCCGATCTGGTGATCATCCCTGAGATGGACCGCATCGTGGCCGAACGGGTGATCAGCAATGGTCGCATCATCGCCCGCGATGGACGGCTGACGGTTGACCCCCGGCCCCATGATTACAGCGCAAAAAGCCGCCACACGATTGCCCTGCCGCGACTCCTGACCGCCGACGATTTCGCCATCCGGGTGGAGGGCGGAGCCGTGGAGGCGGATGTGGCGGTGATCCAATTGATCACCGACTTGGTCACCAAGGAACAGGTGGTGCGGCTGCCGGTGCGGGCAGGGCAGATACAGTGCGCCCCGGACCAGGATCTGATCAAGGTGGCGGCCATCGACCGCCGATTCGTTCCCGGCCGATGTTTTACCGGCCTGATCCGCGGGTTTGGGCTGCGCAGCGGCGCCATGGCCAGCAGCGTGGCCTGGGACACAGCCAATCTCGTCGCTGTGGGCGCCGACGAGGCGGATATGGCTCTGTGCATCAATCGGATCAGGGAACTGCAAGGGGGCGTGGTGGTCGGCCGGGAAGGCATCATCCTGGCCGAGCTGGCCCTGCCGGGCCTGGGGATGATCGCGGATCTTCCCATGGCGGCAGTGGCCGGTGCATTGGAAAAAATTGCCGGGGCCGCCAAACAGTTGGGGACATCGCTGGCCGATCCCATGCTGACCTTGGCCACCCTGACCGGCGCCGCCATTCCCTATTTCCGGATTTGCGAAGAGGGGCTGGTCGATCTCAAGAGTGGAACGATCAAAGGGGCGGTGGCGCCCGTTATCGCGGCCCGGTAGGAGCATTACCGCTCATGGGGAACGGGCGATTTTTCCAGGATGTCTACTGTGCTCTAATTTTGTGATGGGTCATTAGACGGTGAATTTGGATCAGAGATGGCGCTTGATAACGGCCGACTTGTGTGGTTTGCTTGATACGGGTCAGGGAGTGGAAATGCGCAAAAACGTTTATTTAATAATATCATAAGATAAGTCGAACGCCCCCGGCTGTTCGCTAATCCTTTCTGAGAAAGGAGGTGGATACGGCGCGAAAATGAAACAGAGAAAGCAGAACCCAACATGATGTGCAATCACGGAGGCCTTTGATCGCCAGGGCCTACGACTTCGGAGCAAGATCATTGCATCCATAAAAACAACCGCATAACAATGAGGAGGGGACGAACATGCTAAAGAAACTGCGCGCAATTTTAACTGGGATAGCTCTTGTGATGATGATCGCTGCGCCGTTGATGGCCGCGGACACGATCAAAATCGCTTATATTGACCCGCTCTCCGGCGCCATGGCCGGCGTGGGCGATGCCGGGTACAAACATTTTCAGTACAATGCGGAGTTGATCAACGCCAAAGGCGGTGTCCTGGGCGGCAAGATGCTCGAAATCGTTCCCTTCGACAACAAGACCAGTCCCCAGGATTCCTTGATTCAACTCAAAAGCGCCATCGATCAGGGCATCACGATCATCACCCAGGGCAACGGCTCCAGCGTGGCCGGCGCCTTGATCGAGGCTGTCAACAAGCACAATGAGCGTAACCCGGACAATCAGCTGCTCTATCTGAACTACGCGGCGGTGACCCCGGCGTTCACCAACGAGCTGTGCAGCTTCTGGCACTTCCGCTTCGATGCCCATGTGGACATGAAGATCGCCGCCATCACCAACTACATCAAAGAGCGCAAGGATGTGAAGAAAGTCTACCTGATCAACCAGGACTATGTCTTCGGTCATGCGGTGAGCGATAGCGCCAAAGGCATGCTCAAGGAGAAACGGCCGGATGTCGAGATCGTGGGCGACACCTTTACGCCTCTGGGCAAGGTCAAAGACTTCTCGCCCTACGTGGCCAAGATCCAGGCTTCGGGCGCCGACACAATCATCAGCGGCAACTGGGGCGCGGACATGTCCCTGCTGGTCAAGGCCGCCAAGGACGCCGGTCTCAAAGCCCAGTTCT
>JBAQGR010000416.1:0-2956 GCA_049287895.1 Desulfatitalea sp. | reverse complement strand
GGTCGGGCCGCAGCAATCCGGCCAGCATGTTGATGATCGAGGTTTTGCCGGCCCCCGAGGGTCCGAACAAGGCCGTGACCCCCTTGTCCGGGGCATCGAAAGCTGCCTGGATGCGAAAGCCGCCTTGGTTTTTATCCACCTGCACCGAGAGCATCGTCACCCCCGCAACCGCAGAGTGAAGCGCCGCGCCAGAATCTCGGAAGCCACGATGGCCACCATGGCAAGCAGGATGGCAATGAGGCACAGGCGTAGCGCCCCCATCTCCCCGCCGGGTACTTGGGTCAGGGTGTACAGGGCCAGCGGCAAGGTTTGCGTCTGGCCTGGAATGTTGGCGACAAAAGTGATAGTGGCGCCGAATTCGCCCAGGCCGCGGGCAAAGGATAGGATGAGCCCGGTGATGATGCCGGGGGTAATCAGAGGCAAGGTGACCGTGAAGAAAACGCGCCACGGACCGGCGCCCAGGGTACGCGCAGCCAGTTCCAGGCCCGGGTCCACGTTTTCGAACGAGAGGCGCAGGGCGCGCACCAGCAGGGGAAAGGCCATGGTGGCGGCGGCGACAGCCGCGCCTTTCCAGGTAAAGGCCAGGGTGATGCCCAAAGCACTGTAGAGCCAGGCGCCGATCAGGCCATTGCGGCCCAGCAGTACCAGCAGTAGATAGCCGACCACCACCGGCGGCAGCACCAGAGGCAGGTGCACCAGACCGTCGAGCAGCGTCTTGCCGGGAAAATCGCGCCGTGCCAGCAGCCAGGCCACGGCGATGCCTAACGGCAGACTGCCCGCCATGGCCCAAGTCGATACCCACAGGCTCAGGCGCAAGGCGTCGGCCTCCGCCGGGGTTAAGGCCCAAGCCGACATCAGCGCACCGTGAAACCGGCGCCCTCAAAAACCGCCTTGGCTGGGTTGGATCGCAGGAAAACGATGAAGCGCGCTACGGCCGGCGTGTTCCGGCCGGCCACCACCGCCACTGGATAGACGATGGGCGGATGGCTCCCCTCCGGGAAACGCCCGACGATTTTGACTTTGGCCGAGACGGCCGCATCCGTGGCGTAGACGATGCCCAAGGGTGCTTCACCGCGCTCCACCAAGGCCAAAGCCGCGCGCACGGTGGCCACGCCGGCCACCTGCTTTTCTACCCCCTGCCAAGCCCCCAGGCTTTCCAGGGCCGCCTTGGCGTAACGGCCGACCGGCACATGGCCGGGGTCGCCCATGACCAGGCGTCCGCCGGCCAACGCCGGCGTTAAATCACAACCAGGACCGAGCGCGACGGCCGTCGTCGGGCTTCCGACCGGCGCGATTAGGACGATGCGGTTGCCCAACAAGTCCTGGCGCGTGGCCGGTTCAATAAGCTTTTTCTTCTCCAGGTAATCCATCCACTCCAGGTCGGCGGAGAGAAAGACATCGGCCGGCGCACCGCTTTCGACCTGCCGGGCCAGGGTCGAGGAGGCGGCGAAAGAGTAAACCGCCCGGCCCAGCTTCTGCTCGGCGAACAACCGGCCGATCTCGGTCAGAACATCGGTCGTCGAAGCCGCCGCGAAAATGGTTACCGTATCCGCTTCGGCGGCCGCAGCCGAATGAACCCAAGATGTGAATCCCATGGTGATCGACACCACCAGAATGACCAACAACCAACACAACTTCAAATGCTTTGCTTTCATTTTTAACCCTCTTCGCAGTTGTTAAGGGATTTCGACAAATGGATGCCGTTTCCTCTCCATGGCCGTTGCGAAGGGCTCGGAGAAAATAAACCACTTCAGGACTCTGCCCCAAAATGCTCCTTTGGAAAGGCATTGCACGGAACCACCCGTATGACGTTTATAGATGTGAATTGACTGTCTCTCATTACATATGATATGGGGTCGGTCAACACCTTTTTCGGGGAACCGTCTTGTTCGGACCACACGCATCACCAGGGGAGGCACCCATGGCCAAACAAAACAGCGCCATTAAATGCCTTGTCAAACAATACCGCCTGGCCAAGGGCTGGTCTCAGGATGACCTGGCCGAGATCATCGCGGTCCGGCGGCAAGCGATTTACGACATTGAATCCGGCCGCTACCTGCCCAATACGGCCGTCGCGCTTGGGTTAGCCCGTGCCTTCGGCTGCCGGGTGGAAGAGCTGTTTGTTCAAGAAGAGGCGCCCGAGACCCAGGCCGTCACGGTCCTCAAAGGCAAACCGGGTGCATCGCCCCGTTTGATCCTTAGCCGGGTGCGCGAGCGTTTGGTAGGCATCCCATTGGAAGGCGCCGAATCCATCTCGTTCGGCTTGCGCACCGCTGACGGCTTGCTTGACAAGGATGGGAAAAGCGTCCAGATCCTATCGCCTCTCAGCCGCGTGGACAAAAACATCATTTTGATGGGCTGCGACCCGGCTTTTGACATCCTGAGCCAGCATGTCACCCGCCAATCACCCGATGCGCGCGTCCACTGCCGATTCGCCTCCAGTCATTGCGCACTCGATGGCCTGGCCGACGGTTTCGCCCATGTCGCCGGAACGCACCTGCACAACACGGTCGATACAGAGTCCAACGTCGTCATGGCCGAGCAGAAGCTGGTCGGAGGGCGCGGTTGCGTGATGGGCTTTTCGATTCTTGAGGAAGGCTTGATGGTGGCCAAAAACAATCCCCTGGGAATCCGTAACGTAGCCGATCTGGCCCAGCCCATGGTGCGTTTCGTTAATCGCGAACCAGGCGCGGCCCTGCGTGTGCTTCTGGACGACTACCTGCGACGCGCCGGGGTCGATGTGCACACCATCAACGGCTATCGCAACGAAGTGGCCTCCCACCGCGCCGGCGCCTATCGCATCGCCTGCAACGTGGCGGATGCCGCCTTGGGCTTAAGGGCCATCGCCGAATCCCATGGATTGGATTTCGTGCCGATCGCGACCGCCCGCTGCGACCTTGTCATTCCCGGCGACCTGGACAGTCACCCAACGATCAGGATCCTTCTGGATATCCTC
>JBAQGR010000415.1:0-5264 GCA_049287895.1 Desulfatitalea sp. | reverse complement strand
CAGGAATCAATCCTTTTGGGGGCTTGACTCAGCATGGAAATGATCTGGGTGGCATCCACTCCGCGCGCGAATTCTTCAGCATGCGTGGCGATCAGAAACTGCGTGTTTTTCTCGATAGATTTTCTTTTGAAGAAATCCAGTATCTCGCGCTGCAAATTGACATGCAGATGAGCATCGGGTTCATCTAAAAGTATAGTCGTAGGTTGATAGCCATATAGGAAGGCAAGCAATGTCAGCGTCTGGTGGAAACCGCTACCCCCCGCTATGATATCGTAATCCTTTTCATTCTGACGGTATTCAACAGTGATGTGAACATCCTTAGCCTGGTCGTATTTCGGCTCATGGATCTCTACCGCAAACCATCTTCTGATGATGTCGACCAATTCCTGCCAGTCTTTGGGGGGCTTATAGGTTTTTGGTATTCGGCCATTTTCATCACGATCAGGAGGCGGACAAACCCATAATAGCAAATTACGCAGCACGCTTCCTGGTTGTCCTTTGCCAACCTGGTGCCGAATCGGGGATATGTCCAACCGTTTTTCAAATGGTTCCAAACCTGAAAATGGGGGCACATATGCAATTTTGGGCAGATTTCCCTTTCTTTCTAATTCTCTAAATTTTGCCCACCCTTCGCTGGGAATGGCGTAAATGGCTTGCGGTGACTGGTAGCGCAAATCGACTCCAAAAGAATCTTTCTCTGCTTTACCGCACTGCCATTCCACTAAAATTTTGATTAAGATATATTCCTGCTTTTTCTCGCCCTTGATCAATGGCCAATGCCGCTCCGTTCTGTCTTTCCATAACAAGTTGAATGTCGGCACCGGTAAAGCGGTAAAATTGGGCAGCACCACTTGAATACCCTTGGAGCCACTGCGTTTAGATCGATGGAATTCATCCACGCAAAATTGCCAAATAGCCAATGCCTGGAGCACCGTGCTTTTGCCGCAGTTATTGCGACCGACCAACAAGTCAAAAGATGTAAAATCATAAATCTCTTTTTTTACTGATTTGAAATTTTCCAATGTTAGCCGAGTGATCATAATAGTTTCCCCATTCTAATATTTCCGCGATCTCGGTTGCGGCGTTCATAGGCCACCCGCAGGGGCGACAGCTCTTCCTTGCGCATCACCGACTGGTATTCGGCCGTAGGGTTGTTTTTACGGGTGTCCCCATTTTGGGTAAGGGTCTCGATGGTCAGCTTGGAATTGTTCTTTTTCTTGGGCGGCATATTTCAATCCAACAATTGGTCGTTTTTATTTATGGCGCAAATTAAAATGTCTCAATTGTCCCCATTATGTCCCTTTTAAGCATGACGTTGCTTCATGTCCCCATTGTCTCCATTTTGTCCCCTCTTTTTGCGAGAACATAATGAACCCCTGGACCCCGGCTGCCTTTTTGCTCGATCAAGCCTTTTTCCTTCAATGCAGCGAGATCACGAGTAGCGGTTTTTTTAATGGCATGCGTGACCTGCTGGTACCCCGTATTTGAAATCCTACCGTGGTTTTTTAGATATGCAATACCCGCCAGCTGCCGTTCATTGAGGTTAAACCTGGAGAGCACTTCGCCCGTCAGCCAGCCCCGCCATAGGGTCACGACAAAATGGGGGCCGCGTTGCTCGAAGTCAGGCTCAGGCAGTCCGGCCTGTCTGCAATCGGCGATCATGTCCGTTGTGCCTGTTCCGGCTTTCTCCACGTATTTGACCCGGAACAGCGGTTCGGCGATCAACGGGTTGCGCGGTATGGGGCCATGGGGTTCGCGCAGTAGTTCCGGGGTCAGTCCGGGCGGCAGCTCACCAGGGTTCCACACCTCCACGCGGTCGGCGAAAACAATCACCTGGACGAATCCGTTATTGCGGTAATTGCGATGGGCCACCGCATTGACCACGGCCTCGGTAATGACGGAACGGGGAATCTCGAAAGCAACGGGGGCCTGGGTGCTTGTCGCGCGCGTTCCCACGCGGCGATCGATCTTGCCCAGGACGAACTCGACGGCTTGATCGATTACTTCGAGCAACCTGCCCTCGTATGGCTGCTGGGAAGCGATGGGCTTGCGCTTTTCCGTCCCATGGAAATGAAAACAATGGACCTGCGCATTGTTAAAGAATTGGCGTGGATTTTTCCCGAACAGAAGCATGGCGGCATTTGTGGGCCGGCCATCGCGCAACAAATTGAAGTTTTGCAGAACCGCTTGCGGCGCGTGCGAGCCCTTGAGTTTCAAACGGCCCACGGCCTCGGCTGTTTCCACAAACGCCTTGATCTCGGCACCGTCAATATCCTTGAGGAGTGCCCCGTCGCATATGCTGCCGTCAAACGGCGTGGATCGCAGATCCCCTCGCTTCTCCAGGCATTCGACGAGGCTGGCATATACTTCCCGGATTAAGCCGGGAATATCCGAAAAGCGACGCCGGGTGACTTCGCGGCCTGCCCTGCCGATCAGTTTGGCCATTTCCGGATCACGGGCCGAATCATCATTGCCTTTTACAAAGACCAGCCGTTCGCGGTGGGTTTGGGTGGCGTGTTCAAATTCCAGTTCGGTGGGCGATTTCCCCTTTTCGTTTTTCCAGCCATAATTATTGCCGAGAATCGCAAGGTAGATATCACACCTCTCGACCTCGCCCAGGTAGATATCATCAGGCTTGCGGTCCGAGGCAGGAATGTCTTCAAACAAAAACATATAAGATATGAATCGGCTCAGGAGAGGATCGTGAGTGATGAAATCTTTCACCGCACGGCGTTCCGCCGCGAGTTCTTTCTGAACGCTGCTTATTAAAATCTTGTATTTTGCCAGCGGCATGGAATAAACCTTCTTTCGCCCTCGGAAGGTAACTGCTACATACTTGGTAAGTGCCCGATTTGAGCAGACATTGCAAGGCATTTTTAGGACCGCTCGGGCGCGGCGGGACACAAGCGGCCTGGATGGTTTGATCTCGCCGTGGATAGAGGTGGTAATCGTGGTCGACCCCATCTCCCGCCTTGCTGAAAGGGTATTGTTTGTTATATTGATGCAAACGATTGAATTGAACGCGGCGCAGGATGCAATGCGGCGGGTCACGAAAGGATCGACGATGAAATTAGCGGTGAGCGGTAAAGGCGGGGTGGGCAAGACCACCTTCGCGGCGTTGTTGATACGAACGCTGAGCGATATGGGCAAAAAGGTGTTGGCCATCGACGCCGACCCGGATGCCAATCTGGCTTCGGCCCTGGGGATTCCCGATGCCGACAAGATCACGCCCATCGCCGAGATGAAGGATATGATTTTCGAACGCACCGGCGCCCAGCCCGGCACGGTGGGCGGCTTCTTCCGGCTCAACCCCCAGGTGGACGATCTGCCCGACACGCTGTCGGTGCGCAAGGACAACATCAAGCTGATGCGCCTGGGCAGCGTAAAGAAGGGCGGCGGCGGATGCCTCTGCCCGGAGAGCACGCTGCTCAAGAGCCTGGTGATGCACATCGTGCTGGCCCGGGACGAAGTGGTGGTGATGGACATGGAGGCCGGCATCGAGCATCTGGGACGCGCAACGGCCAGCGCGGTGGACAAATTGATCGTAGTGGTCGAGCCGGGCCGCCGCAGCATCGATACGGCCGAGCACATCCGCAAGCTGGCCAGGGAGATCCGGCTGGAGCGCATCGCCGTGGTGGCCAACAAGATCCGCTCGCCCAAGGATGAAGCCTTCATCCGCGAGCATCTCTCCGACTTCGATCTGCTCGGCTTTCTGCCCTACGGCAACGAACTGATCGAGGCCGATCTGAACGGCCAGTCCCCCTATGATGTGGCGTCGGAAGCCAAGAGGATCGTCAAAGAAATGATCGCCAAACTCTGATCATGAGCAACCACCGCCGATATTCCGCCCGCCCGCCCCACGGCCATCGACGCCCCCCGCGCGCGCAGGGCCGCGAGGCGGCGTTGCGTCCGGGGGCCGACGCCAAGCTGAAAAAGTTGTTCAGCCGCATCGGCACCCCTGATCCCATGCCTTTTGTGCCCGATCCTTTTCAACTCCAGGCCCTGGAGGCAGTGCAACACGCCGATTGTCTGGTGACAGCCCCCACGGGGGCCGGCAAGACCTGGATCGCCGTGCAGGCCATCGCCCGGATTTTCGAGCGCGGCGGCCGCGCCTGGTATGCTTCGCCGCTCAAGGCGCTCTCCAATGCCAAAATGATCGAGTTCGCCGAATTCTTCGGGCCGGCCCATGTGGGCATCCTCACCGGTGACCGCAAGGAGAACGCCGACGCGCCCATTATCGTGGGCACCACCGAAATCCTGCGCAACCAGCTCTACGATGCCATGCATCACGGCGAAACCCTGGCCACCGATTTCGTGGTGCTGGACGAAGCCCACTACCTGGGCGACGAAGATCGCGGCGTGGTGTGGGAAGAGACCATCATCTACCTGCCCCAGCGCATCCCTTTGCTGCTGCTGTCGGCCACGGTGGGCAACGCCGGCCAGATCGCCCAGTGGCTCGGCGCCATCCGCCGCAAGCCGTGCCGGGTTGTGCAGGAGACTCACCGGCCGGTGCCGCTCTACCCGATCCTGCTGCATCCGGAGGGCACTTTACTGCCGTTGCTGATCAGCGGCGAGGGCGGCAAAACCCGCCTTTATAAAAAGGTGGCCGATTTTCTTTCCGAACGCCATGCCCCGACGCTGGCCGCGCCGGGCCATCTGCCGCCCTTCGGCGCCATGCTGGCCGTGTTGCGCAAATACAATTTACTGCCGGCCATCTTCTTCCTCAAATCGCGGGCCGACTGCGATCAGGCGCTCCAGCTCTGCCTGGAGAACCGCATCCAGGATGACGAGCAGGCCCAGCGCATCAACCAGCGCATGGTCGAACTGGGCGAGCGCTTTCCGCACATCAAACGCCATCGCCAACGCTGGTTGATCGAAAACCTGGCGGTGGGCTCGCACCACAGCGGCCAACTGCCGGCCTGGAAACAGGTGCTGGAAGCGCTGATGAGCGAGGGGTTGCTGGATGCTATCTTCGCCACCTCGACGGTGGCCGCCGGGGTCGATTTCCCGGCGCGCACCGTGGCGTTCTTGAACTCCGATCGCTTCAACGGCCGCGAGTTCATGCCCCTGGACGCCACCGAGCTGCAGCAGATGACCGGCCGGGCCGGCCGGCGCGGCAAAGACCGCATCGGGTTCGCCCTGGTGGTGCCCGGCCGCTACATGGACGTGCGCCAGGTGGCGCGCCTGCTCAACGCACCGGCCGCCGACGTGCACAGCCAGATCCGCATCAACTTCTCCATGGCCCTCAACCTGCTGCTCTCCCA
>JBAQGR010000414.1:0-3980 GCA_049287895.1 Desulfatitalea sp. | reverse complement strand
GGATGCTTCGGGCGATAACGAGTTGCTCCTCATTGAAGCGATCGGCAACCGCGATGCGTGTCTCTTTTCCAGCCCAACGGCTGATGCCCATTCCAACAACAATCATCACGACGGCCACGCCGATGACGGCCAGAACCATCTTCTTCTGCAATTTGATACGCCCCATTGACTCCATTGCGCTCGAAGTGAAGCAAGGATCACGCCAAGCACCGACACCCGAGGGTACGCCATGCGGTTCTCCCAAGCGGCTTAGAGACAATGGCCGGCCGTATTCTGCGCCACGCGCCTTTGGCCCGTTTTTTGCGACAAATCATTTAACAGATCTGCGACAGATCATTTAAATGAGCGGCGTGAAAGGCGTTACCGTAGGCGCTCCGCGGAAGAGAGGCGCCCGATCGGTCCCACTGCGGGGCATTATTTGACAACAGGGAGATTTTGCCTCATTGAATGAGGAGAAGAGGTGACGGGATCACCCCCGCGAAGTGTAAAACCGGCTGACAGGCCGTAAAATTTTGGACCCAATGGAGTTGGATCGCAGCGATGAATCTATTGCGCAAATTAAAATTGTTTGGCGGCAAAGGCCGATTGCCGGACGACGCGCGGGAACGGCTGATGGAGGCATTCCGGGTCAAGTATTCCAATTTTAAAACCTTGTTGGAATCCAATACCGAATTGCTCAAAATCATATCCGATATCGAGCTCAAACTGCGCGGCCAGAGCGTCTTCGGCGCCTCCTATCTCGAAGCACAGACCATGCGCTCAATATTTCATAGCGCCCGCATGGTCCTGTGCCTGGAAAATATGGCCGGGCGACCCTATCCGGCGTTGCAAAAAAAATTGGATGAATTTCATCGCCAAATAAAGATAGAGAAAGGCGAAAGTCCCGCCGCGCTCAATGCGGCGCCCCACTTTACAGAGGCCTATCCCCAGGTCACCCGGGAGAACACCGAATGGGTCGGGGCCAAGAATGCCAATATCGGCGAAATCAGGAATCGTCTGCAAATGCGGACCCCCGAGGGTTTCGCCATTACGACGGCCGCTTTCCGGCGTTTTATTCAAGCCAACGATTTGAACGCCACCATCCTGCGCCTGAAAAGCAAAGCCGATATCATCGAGGCGGAAACCATATTGCAGGTCAGCCAGGAGATTCAGCAACGCATGATGGCCGCGCAGATTCCCCAGGAGCTGGCCGAAGACATGGAGCAAGCCCGCCGACAGCTCGTGGATAGCCTCGGCGGCGCCAGCCGGCCGGTCAATATCTCCATGCGCAGCAGCGCCATCGGCGAAGACAGCGCCCTGTCGTTCGCCGGCCAGTATCTCACCGTGCTCAATGTGCCGCCGGATCGGATGCTCGACGCTTATAAAAAAATTGTCACCAGTCTCTTTTCAGCCCACGCCATCTCCTATCGCCTCCACATGGCCATTCCGTTCCAGTCCGCCGCCATGGCCGTGGCCTGCCAGGAGATGATCGCGGCCCGGGCCAGCGGTGTGATGTTTACGCGCAACCCCATCAACCCATTGGAAAACCGCATTCTGATCAACGCGGTCTGGGGCTTGGGCCCCTATGCCGTGGATGGTATCGTGCCTCCGGACACCTATATTTTCAGTAAGGAAAATCCTCCCCGGCTGCTGGAATGCAGAATTTCCGAAAAAAAGGCCTGCCTGGTAGCCACCGCCGACGGCGAATTAGAAGACCAAGCAGTGCCGGCCGAGGAGTGCTCCCGGGCATGCCTGACCCCGGAACAAGCCGAGCGATTGGCGGAGCACGGTTTACGTCTCGAAGCACATTTCGGAATCGCCCAGGATGTGGAGTGGGCCCTGGATGAACAGGACCAGCTGGTCATCCTGCAATCACGTCCCTTGCGGGTGGATGCTTTGGAAACGGGCGACCGCAAGCTGCAAACCGCGCCGCTTGCCGGATACCCGGTAATACTGGAGGGCGGCGACATCGCCTGCCCGGGAATTGGGTTCGGTCCGGCCTGTCATGTGCGCAGCGAAGCGGACCTGGCCAATTTCCCCGACGGCGGCGTTCTGGTATCGGCGCATGCCTCGGCCGAGTTGGTCATGATCATGCCCAAAACCAGTGCGATCCTGGCCGATGCCGGCAATATCACCGGCCATATGGCCTCGCTGGCCAGGGAGTATATGATTCCGACCATCCTGAACCTGGGCAACGCGACGGCGAGCATCCCGCCGGGCACCGAAATGACCATCGATGCCTACAATGGAAGGATCTACCGCGGACGGGTCCCCGAGTTAATCGAATCCGATTTTCAATTGAGCAGCGTTTTGCGCAATAGCCCTTCCTACCAGGCGTTGCGGCGGCGCGCCGATCTGATTGTGCCGCTGAACCTGACCGATCCCAAATCGCCCCGGTTCGCTCCGGAGCATTGCCGCACGATTCACGACATCATGCGGTTCATCCACGAGAAATCCTACGAAGAGATATTTCAGCTCGGCGACCTGGTGACCGACCGCGGCAAACTGTCGGTGCGTCTCAAGGCGCACATCCCCATCGATCTTTACATCATCGATCTGGGCGGCGGTCTTTCCGTGGATGCCACCCAGGTCTCCAAGGTGACCGCCCAGGAGATTCTCTCGACACCCCTTACGGCGCTGCTCGGAGGGATGTTGTGCGATGAGCTGCAAAGTCGCGGCCCCCGGCCGATCCATCTGGGCGGTTTGGCCTCGGTCATGACCAATCAATGGCTCTCCCCGCCCAATATGGGGGCCGAACGGTTCGGGGATCGCAGCTATGCCATCATTTCGGACCGCTATTTGAATTTCAGCTCGCGCGTGGGATACCACTACAGCATTCTGGATTGCTACTGCGGCCAAACAGCCGCCAAAAATTACATCAATTTCCAATTCAAAGGCGGCGCGGCTGACCCCCAGCGGCGCAACCGGCGCGCACGGGTGATCGAAAAGGTTCTGGCCGAAAGCGGTTTTGTGGTGAATACCGTGGCCGATCGCGTGACCGGCCGCATGGGCAAACAGGAAGCCCCGATCATCAAAGAACAACTCGATCTGATCGGTCGGCTACTGATTTACACCCGTCAAATGGATATGCTGATGCACAGCGAACTTCTGGTGGATAAACTGGCCGAATGCTTCTTGAAGGGCAACTACACGCTGAACCCGGAGTTGGATGAACCGGTGGTGAGTTGCGCTCCCAGCAGCGGCCCGCAATAAGGTTCGCCGGCGAAGGAGAATAGGGCCGACCGGACCTATTCAGCAACGCGATCCTGAAAACGGCGCATCAGCAGACGCGTTGCCACCAAAGTCACAACGACCGACGGCACAAATGTCTTCAAGAAAATAACGCTCATGTTTTCGGGGTCCTGTTGTCCCCAATACATGCTCAGGGTGAGTTCGGCCAGCAACAGCAGGTTCATGGCGAGTACCACCCAACGTTGTTTTTTACTGAGTCTGTCTTCAGGTGCAATCTGGCGTGGTTCGAACATGGATCAAACCCTTCCTTATCAATGGTAAAGAGCCGGGGGGCAGCCGCCCCCCGGCGAAGTACTACTCTACTTTTTGCGCAAATCCTGCTTGGAGACATTCATCACCCGCAAGGCGACTTTGGTCGTACCCTTGACATCATAGGCCACCCTCAATATGTCCCCGATCTCCGGAACGATACCGATCTCGGCCGTGGCCACATCGTACTCCGACTGGGTCCCGTTCGGTCGCCCATAAGGGAACTCCTTGCTGAAGTTGAGGTCATACTCTTCGATGGCGATGAGCTTACGCCCCTTGTCGTAACTGATACACTTGCCCTGGCTGACCTCGGCCGCCGCGGCCATACCGACCAGGCAGAGGGTCATAACAGTTATCATCAGAATGGAAATCGTCGTGCGTTTCATCGTAAAATACCCTCCTCTGGTTAGGCTCCGACAGCCATGGCTTCGCGCGCTTTTTTCTCCCGCAATTCATTGGCGGCCCCCTTGAACATGATCGCCATGATGTAAATGCAGATC
>JBAQGR010000413.1:0-9411 GCA_049287895.1 Desulfatitalea sp. | reverse complement strand
GCCCAATACAGATAAGTCGAGAATATCCCACACAAATGAAGCGTGTCAAAACCTTTGATACCCGGCCTATCTCTGGTATCAGATACGTATGAATTATGAACCTACATGTTGTGGTCAATCATCGTATGAAATTGCAGAAAGCCTTAGCCTGATGGCCTCGTAAAAAGTCCGAGGACCGTCACTCCCGTGAAGGCGGGAGTCCAGAACCATTTGAAATGACTGGTTCCCCGCCTTCGCGGGGATGACACGCGTTAGTATATTCAATTGCCGGTTTAATAATAAAAATGTGCGCCACGGGACCTGTTCGGCGCAAGCTTTTAGCTTGATTCCATATGTCCCGCGGCACGACTCGCAAACACTTGCAATTACCCTTTCTCGGCTTTTGCCTGGAGGTGCCTATGAACAGATTCCATATATTGATGGTTCACCTGAACCGGATGCGGCGGCTGTCCTCGGCGCAGGCCTTTTGGCGACGGTTGCGTTTTTCAGCGCAGGTTGCCAAAGTGCCCGTCCACTGATCATTCCCGAATGGCATGCAATGGCCGGCGTCGTCTCGCAAGGCTCCTTGGGATCGCGGCCATACCTGGCGTTGAAGCCGCATGCTTCACGATTGCTGCCAGCCATGCGATGCAAAGCCTCCTTACCTTTTCATTCGGATAGCAGTACTACCGATGAGCTGTTGAAAAGTACCCAAACCGTATCCCCCTCCCCGAGGGCGAGACGGCGGCAACTTTCGGTGGTCACAATGGAACAGATCTTGGTTCCATCGGAAAGGCGCGCAATATACTCCGTGTTGATCTCTCCCTGCTTGATCCTTTCCACGACGGCATTGAAGATATTATCCGCGCTGCATTCGGGCGCCTGGTCCCTTTTCTGTAGAATCACCCACGGAGCCTTGACCTCGGCCGTGATCAGCTTGCCCACTTTCAGACCCAGTCTTTGTAAGCTATCGTTCGTGATGACCGTCGTGACGCGATGACCGGCCACGGTCAACAGTTCAATACGGGTTTGGATATCTCCCTGCTGAATTGTCTGAATTTTTCCAAAGAAGGCGTTGCGGGCGCTGGTTTTGCGACCCGACTCTTTTTCCATAAAGAATCGGGTCACTTCCTGGATGTCATCTTCGGAAAAGGAGACATAGGAAGAGGTCAGATTGGGGGTCGAATGCCCCAAAAGCATCTGAACCGCCGGTAAGGGCATATTGTTTTGAATCAATTCGACGGCACGGGATTTACGGAGGATCTCCGGTGCGCCCAGTTGCTTGGCAATTCCGCACGCTTCGGCGCGTTCGTAGAATTTGCGCCTTACAAAACCCGGGTCGACGTTGAGCATGTTTTGCGCGTCGGTTTTAGACAACGAATCGGTGAGTATCGCCTGGATTTCACGGCAAAGCGTCCCAGACAACTGCACCTTGCGCTGCGTGCGGTCCGGTTCCGCCTGCATGCGGTGAAAACAAACGAATTGGCGTTTAAAATCGATATCCTTGGAGGGAGAAAGGCCCAACACCTCACTCAGTTTGGCCCCCGTGAAACGAATCAATAAAAAGATCAGCAAAATCCTCCGGCGGGACGATAGAACGTCTGCGCGCGAGGCCGTCGCAACCCAATCGCGAAAGGATTGCTCCAATCGATGAAGTTGGGCTGAGTCCAGGTATTTGTCCGGATTCGGTGCATAAGAGATTCGGCCATTGCGGCCTTGCTCCCGAACCGATACCGGTTGGATCGCCTGGTTGTTCGTTTTCTTGGCCTGCTGCTTTGCGCGCATGAAACCCTCGGTCTACCTATGGTCGCCTCGGGAGGAGAGCTGTTTCATATTTTAATTTTAAATCTTCGTATCATCAGATCGACGACAACAAGGATAGGGCAATAACGACAAATATGGCACCAATCATCAGCGGTGCTCCTCCGGTCCGCGCGCCGAACCACCGGTCCCATGACACATCGGAACACCACCGGAAATTCCCGTGTCAAGCATTGTTTTTCCTGTAAAGCGGCGGTAAGATTAGGTGTCTTGCAACAGCCGGTTACCGCGATAAGTGAGGCCACATGCCGACCTCGTTACTTCTTTGGGGATTGCTTTTCAGTTCAATCGGGCTCGGTTTCTTCGTCTATGGGAAGAAGCAGAGAGCGGTCGTCCCACTCGTCTGTGGGGTGGCGCTCATGCTCTTCCCTTATTTTGTGTCCAACACGATCCTGCTTGTCGCCATCGGGGTCGTGCTTATGGCTATTCCCTATTTCCTCAGAATCTGAGCAAAACGGTGAGGGCGACGGCAACAGCCCGATATTAAACAAAAATTACACCGACTCGCCTTTCTATTTTCAAACCGGTCTGGCACGAATAGGCTCCATTGGGAAGGGCATCGCCTTGTTTCCTCAACACAACCCTTGACATAACCCTCACAATTTTCTAATTTTCCTCAGATGATCCAACCGGAATCGTTTTGCCCCCCCCATCCGGTGATTCAGGCCGCAAAGCCGGATGATTCCGATATAGGCGATTACCATCCAAACCGAGCCCCCGAAGGCGAACGCAGAGGTGTGCCATGGCTGGAAAGATCACGACCGTGCTGGCTAAAAAGGAGGCCGAGGCCTATCGCGCCCAGGGATTGCACCAGGAGGCGATGAATCTGTTCGCCGGACTGCTCGCCTCTTCCTCGCGTATGGACCCGGCCATTGAGGAAGCCATCCAGTCTCAGATCCAAGGCATCCGCCAGGAGATGCAAACCACCGATGCCCAGCGCAAAAGAGCGCTGACCCCCGCAGAGATCCGGCGCATCCGGGATGGCTGGGGCGCCAGAGCTACGGAAACCGATACGCTGGTGTGCGCCCAGGCCTTTTTGCAGCTTGGATCTTATGACGAAGCATTGGGAGAACTGAAAAAACTGCTTCACGGCAATTCCCCCAAAAGGATCCATATTGAGGCCGCGGCCGATTGCCTCGTCCGGATGAATACGCCCGATCTGCTGGCTCAGGCCGCCGAACAGCTGGCGCAAGAGATCTCTCCGGAGCCCAAAACCGCCTGGGCCGCCCAGCTGGTTATGGCCAAACATATGGAGGCCCACCACCACGACAACCATGCGCTGGCCCTCTATCAGCATCTGGCCGCCGTACCGACGCTGGCCGCGGCCATCCAACCGCGCATCGATGCCCTGACCACCCACCTGCAAGGCCGGGTGCCGGCCGCGCCGCAACCACCGGCGGGGGTGGCGGCAGAGATCGGTTCCTTACCGGATATCGAGGACTCCCCATCGCCGGATAACGACGTAACGAACGCATCAGAACACCCTCCGGAACGCCGTTTCAGCCTCAGCCGGCTGCGCAACCTGTTTAAAAAGAGCGCCCGGTGAGCTGCTGCCCGAACAACGACGGCAGCAAAGAGCGCTATGACTGCCAAAAACATCACATCAAAATGTGTGCAACCTGCGCCCAATGCAAAGATCCGGAGCTGTACTGCAAATTCCGGCCTTCCTGCCTGATACACTTCCTGGAAAAAGAGCACGCCCGGCAGATCAAAAATGAAACTTCTGCGGGTCAAATCCCCAAAATAGGGGAATAATCGGTTTTCTTTTTGTCCGTTGAATGATAGATAAACACTATTCCTTTGGTAGAAGGCGATCATCCCCGGCAACGGAAAAACACCCTCACACGCGCTGCAAAGGCCCATTTCCGCAATGGATCTGCTCTGACCGGCCACTCTATGACACCTCCATTGAAACGCTTTCCCCGAGAATATGTTCCCCTCAAGTTCAAAAGAGATGCGCATGGACCTTGATTTAAACAAATCTCAAAACCACGCCCAGATTTTAATCGCCGATGATGACGCCTTGGCCGGCAAGGCGTTTCAACGCATGTTGGCCAATGACGGCCACATGGTTCAAGTCGCCAACAATTACGCGGATGCGGCGGCCCTGCTGCGCGCCCAAAGCTTTGATGCGCTCCTGGTGGACATTTTTCTCGGCAAAGACGACGGTATCTCCCTTTTAGAACTGAGTAAAACCGTGAACCCGGATACGCCGGTCATTCTGATCACCGGCAAACCTACGGTGGAGACAGCCTCGGCCGCCGTGCGGCTCAATGCCTATGACTATCTATCCAAACCGATCTCCAAGGACCGCCTGCGCCACACGGTCGCCAAGGCCGTTGAAGTCAAATACCTGCGCAGCGCCAAGAAGAAGATCGAAATCGAAAACCAGCAATACCAGCACGACCTCGAAGCGCTGGTGACGGCGCGCACCGAAAAGCTGATCGAAAGCAAACTGCGTTACCAGCTGCTCTTTGAAAATTCCAAGGATGCCATTTTCATGGCCTCCCGGGAGGGAAAGTTTCTGGCGCTCAACGAAGCCGCGGTGCAGTTGTTCGGCTACGACCCCGCGGAGTTGCTGCAGGGCAACGCCATGCTGCTGTGTACCGACCCGCGGGAGTATGAGCGTTTGCAAAGAGAGATCGAAACCAGGGGATTTGTCAAAGACTTCAGCGTGCGTTTCACGAAAAAGGACGGCATGGTCCTCGACTGCTTGTTGACCGCCAACCTGCTGGCCCATCCCGAAGGCCATATCGAAGGCTATCAAGGTATTATCCGGGACATCACGGACAAAAAACGGCTGGAGGCGGTGGCCGAAGCCGCCAACCTGATGGAAAATCTGGGGTATATCTTCTCCGGCATCCGCCACGAGATCGGCAACCCCATCAACTCCATCAAGATGGCCCTCTCGGTGCTCTCCCGGCATCTGGATCGCTATCCGCCGGAAACCATCCGCGAGTTCGTGGAGCGGGCCATGGGAGAAGTATCGCGGGTCGAATACCTGCTCAAGGCGCTAAAAAACTTCAGCATGTATGAAACGCCCGAGTTGGAGCCGGTGCGCATGGAGCCGTTCGTGCGTCGCTTCCTGGCGCTGGTGGAAGAAGACTTCCGCCAAAAAGGAATCTACATTCAATTCAAGGTGCCTGAAACCGAGACCGTCGCCCTGGCCGACCAGCGCGTGTTCCATCAAGTGCTGCTCAATTTGCTGACCAATGCGGCCGATGCCTTGGAAAAAACGGAAGACGCGCGCATCGATATCGTCGTCCAGCAACTGCCGGGTGTCGTCCAGGTGCAGGTCATCGACAACGGCCGCGGTATGTCAGAGAGCGAGCAACGCAACCTGTTCCACCCTTTTTACACCTCCAAATCCCACGGCACGGGGTTGGGACTGGTCATCGTCCGCAAAATGCTCGCCAAGATGAACGGCGCCATTCGCATCGACTCCAAGCACAACCAGGGCACCACGGTCACCATGACCTTGCCGGGAGAAGAAAACTATCAAACCACGGTCAAACCATAGCCGGACCCTGGTGGTCATCGATGACGACCGCCTCTTGTGCGACACGGTGCAGCACGGGCTGGACGGCCTCGGCGTCCAGGTGCGCACAGCCCATACCGGCGCCGAAGGCGTGCGTCTGTGCGCCAGCCAACCCGTGGATGTGGTGTTGCTCGATCAGAAATTGCCCGACGGCGACGGCATCGCCTTTTGCGGGCCGTTGCTGGAGCACAACGAAAGCACCAAAATCATCTTCATCACCGCCTATCCCAGTTTTGAAAACGCCGTCCAGGCCATCAAAGTGGGCGCCTACGATTACCTTTCCAAACCCTTCGAGCTAGGCGAGCTGCGCTTGACCGTGGGCCAGGCGCTACGCACCCTGGATCTGGAGCATCTGGAACAGGTGCAGCATTATCAGCGCAAACGGGAGAGCGATCGCACGGTGCTTGTCGGCGGCCATGAGAGTTTGAAAGAGGTGCAGCATCTGGTGGCTCTGGCCGCCGCCAACGCGGCACCGGTGCTTATTACCGGCGAGACCGGCACCGGCAAAACCCTGGTGGCCAAATCGATCCATTTCCGGGGCAGCGGCGCCGACAAGGCCTTCATCGCGGTCAACAGCGCGGCTATCCCGGAAAATCTCATGGAGGCCGAGCTTTTCGGCTATGAAAAAGGAGCCTTCACAGGCGCCGTGGCCACTGCCAAAGGACTTTTCGAAATGGCCGATGGCGGCACCCTGTTTCTGGACGAAATCGGCGAAATGCCCACCCACCTGCAATCCAAGCTGTTGGGCGCCCTGGACGACCAGCATATCCGCCGCCTGGGCGGCCAGAGCTTCAAGCCGGTGCATGCGCGCATCATCACGGCCACCAACACCGATCTGATCGCCGCCGTCCGGGAGCGTCGCTTTCGTGAGGATCTTTACTACCGTCTCAGCGTGATGCATATCCACCTGCCACCGCTGCGCGCGCGGCGGGAGGATCTTCCCGAGTTGTGCCGCTTTTTCATTGCCCAGATCGCCCCGGACCAGGAGATCCGCCTCGACGAGGAAGAGATCGCGGCCTTGGCCGGCTATTCGTGGCCAGGCAATGTGCGCGAATTGCGCAACATCATTGAACGCTCCATCCTGGTGCGCAAGGGGGCGGCCATTCAACCGGCGCGCCTGTTGGGCCCCACGCCGCGACCGGCCTACCCGAACCCCCACCCACCCATGTGCAGCCCGTTGCCGACTCTTGACACAATGGAACGGGACCATATCCGCGTGGCGTTGCACCATTGCAACGGCAACCAAACCCATGCCGCCAAGGCCCTGGGCATTTCGCGGTCCACCCTGGTGCGCAAGATCAGGGTTCACGGCCTGAGCTACGCTGATCTAAAATAGGCCGCTGTCCCATTTCAGGCCACCCAAGACGCGACACCCAACCTCCTCCTCTATGCCTGCCGAGCAGGTAACCACCCGATGCAACAGCACTATTGGATAGACGACCGCCCTGGCACACCCGTTGCTTTGTTCTCCTTGTCCATGTCCGGAGACTAAAAGGATGAAATGCGTTTTAATCGTTGACGACGAAGAGCAGTTGCTGCTCACCATGCAGGCGGGTTTCGAGCCTTACCGGGACCATTTCGAGGTGCTGACGGCCCGCAACGGCAAGGAAGCCACGGCCTTGCTGGCCGCCACCCGGGTTCACCTGGTGGTGACCGATCTTAAAATGCCGGAGATGGATGGCTTCGAACTGCTGGCCTTCATTCAGAACAATTTTCCGGAGATCCCCGCCATTGTCATGACCGCCTTTGCCACGCCGGAGATCGAGACCCGCCTGGGCCAGACCGGCTTGATCCGCATGCTCGAAAAACCGGTGGAGTTCGAAGAGCTGACCCAGTTGATTCTCGGCCTGCTGGAGCATGATGCCGCCGGCGGTGTCTTGACCGGCATCTCCCTGCCCAGTTTTTTGCAGCTCATCGAGATGGAGCGCAACACCTGCCTGATGGAAATCAAAGGACCCGAAGGGGTGCAAGGATTGCTCTATTTCAATGAAGGCACGCTCTGCGACGCGGTTCTGGGTAAGCTCGCCGGCGAAGAGGCGGCCCTGCAGATTCTGGCCCTGGACAATGTCAAGATCAGTTTTCGAAGCCTGCCCGCCAAAAAACTCAAACGCCGCATCACGACCCACTTGATGAACCTGTTGATGGAAAGCGCGCGCCTCAAAGACGAACGCGCCGGAACGCAAGAACCCGAAACGACCTCAGCTGCTGAACCCGCCGCGGAGATCCCGGCCAACAGCGCTGAAGAAAAGTCCTCGAAAGGAGACGACAAAATGGCAAACATCAAAGAAGTATTGGAAAAATTCAAGACGGTGGATGGCTTTCAGGCGGTGGGCGCCTTTTCGCCCAACGGTGAAATGGTGGCCGAATGCAACACCTCCGGCTCGAACCTGGCCGAAATGGGCGCCCTGGCCAACGATGTGCTGCTCAAAGCCCAGAAGACCACCGAGCTCATGAACGTGGGCCGCGGCCAGTTGGTGCATGTGGAAGCGCCCAAGGCCCATGTGATCTGCCGTTGCCTGAACGAGGCCACCGACTTTGCCACTACCTCCTCCGGAAGGGCCCATGTGCACATGGTGCTGATCATTGGCAAGGATGGCAATGTGGCCATGGGAAAAATGAAGATCGCTGCGCTGATCCAGGAAGTGGCTGAATTCTTCCGCTAACGGGAAGTTGCGTTCGGGTAATGAAGCGCAAAGATGGTACTGCATGCCTAAAATGGCCTCATGGCGGTATCGTGTGGACCTGCATGTCCACACGCGCCGCTTCTCCGCCTGCGCCGAAACCCTCGATCCCGGGCAGCTCCCCCTGGTCATGGCCCGGCGAGGGTTGCACGGCGTGGTGCTCACCGAGCACGATCAGTTGTGGCCCAGGGAAGAGATCGCCGCCTTGAACCGCGGCCTCAAGGGCAGCCGCATTTATCGCGGGGTGGAGGTGAGCAGCCGCAACGGTCATTTCCTGGTGATCGGCCTGGACGACATGGAGGGCATCCGCAAGGGCATGGCCGTAGACGATCTTGTGGCCAAGGCCCGCTCGGTGAACGCCGTCGTGGTCTGGGCCCATCCGCTGAACAACTACGGCAACATCTCCCACCCCCTGACCCTGGAAACCATGCCGCCGGGAATCCACGCCGTGGAGACAGCCAGCGGCCGCACCCGGAAAGATGCCGCGGGGCAGGCCCTGACCTATGCCCGGCGCATGGGATGCACGGCCGTGGGCGGCAGCGATGCCCATGTCATCGACCAGGTGGGTTGCGCCTTTACCTGTTTTGCACGCCTGCCCAGAGACGAGAAGGCGCTGGCCGCCGCCATCCGGGCGGGAAGATGTCGGGGGATGGAAGTAAACCGAGGTTCCGCATGCTCCTGGTGATCGATCCCGCTCAAGCCCTGCGGCTCATCGATTCGCCGCGTTTGGCGCGCGAGGATAACGTCGTTCCCATGGCGTTCCCCGGGCACCCTGATTCGCCCTACCAGCCGGAGTACGATTGGCTGTTTCTCTACGAGCGCCAAATCGCCGCCTTTCTCGAAGAGTGGCTGCGGCCCTACCGCTACGAGCTTATCGGAGAAAAGGGCATCCTCTGCGAAGCCCTGTCCAACGCCTTTTGCCACGGCCACAATAAAGATCCGCGCAAGCCTATCGTGGTCTGTGTCTGGGTGGGCCGCCAGGGATTGCTGGTTCAGATCCGGGACAGCGGCCGGGGTTTCGACGTGCGCGGCGTATACCAACGCTTCCGCGACAATCAACACTACTACTCGACGGCCGGTAACGGCATGCGTCTGATGGACCGGTCCAAGCGCTTCGGCGTCTTTCACGACCCCACCGGCACGCGCTTTCATCTGCTTTACTTCTTCACGGGCACCCTGGACCATTTGCCGCCGAAGATGTTTCTCCACGCCCTTGCCGCCGGCGACCCCAATCCGCCATCACCCTCGGACCCATCATCAGCTTAGACTCAATCTCATTGCTTAAGGAATGACGACTTCGCAAAAAGTCCGCCAACCGTCACTCCCGCGAAGGCGGGAGTCCAGATTCAATTGAATTGACTGGATCCCCGCCTTCGCGGGGATGACATAAAC
>JBAQGR010000412.1:0-1575 GCA_049287895.1 Desulfatitalea sp. | reverse complement strand
TCACCGTCGTCGCATCGGCTGCGGTCATTCCTGCCGCACCGGCCTGCCGCACCGGTCGCATTTCCTCACAGCTCTTCGACTGGGCGAGGGCGACCTTCAGGTCACGTAGGCGCGCCGTTCACACCCCGAAACCGAGTTCTGGCCGCACCCGCTCCCCACGCGATCATCACCGCGTGTGGAACCACTCACGCAGTACTCCCTCAGCTTGGCTTCTAACCCCTGATTGCCCGGCCGTGGGTGGGTTCGCCTGGCCTGCGGCGTGTCACCGGGGACGGGTGCGGCCCTCGTCAGATCATGTGCTTCTCGGTGAAGAAACGCGATCACGAGCGAGAACCGTGATGGACAGTCAAGCACGAGATGGTGCCCGGATCGAGGCGTTGGACCGGTTGGCGGGGTTCCAGTAGCTACTTTCGCCCCCAGGATCTTTAAACTCGAGTCAAGTGTGACGGATGCGCACGGCTGTGGTGAGTGGGGCGGGTGTTGTGAATCCCGAACCGGACCACGTCCACCGCGCAACCCAGCCACCCCCGACGCATGTCTCGTCGGGTTGGGGCGCAGCCCCGGTAGGCGTTCTACCGATGCCTGACCGCCCGGGGCGATGAGTTGTTCGAGTTGACCCACGCCGTGTTGTGCGTGGGCGTGCCGGTGACGTCATTGCCGAAGCTGTCGTTGTGCGGGGCGCACCGGCGCGGGCACGGGCAGGGGGCGATGTACGACGCCTTCGCGTGCGGGTGGGTCGAGGTCGCCCGGTTGCGGATGGCGGTGGCGGGGTTGGAACTGCCGCGCGATGAGTTGGGGCGGTTGCGGTTCGCGGTCGAGGTGACCGTCTGGCCGCGCCCGGACGCGAAGTGCTCACCGGGTCGGTCGCACTGCCATCGGTACTGCCGCTGCAACGGGACCTGGCAGACCATCCCGGGATGGCCGTACCCGGTGATCGCCGCGTTGGAGACCGGTCGCACGTCCTGGACCCACGTGGTGGAGGCGGTCCGGCTGGACCCGGACGACGACGCTACCGAGGTCACCGCGACCCAGATCCGCGACCTGATGTTGTCCGACCTGCCTGTGCTCCTGGTGGCCCGGATCAGCTCCGATCGCGTGATGCACCAACGCCCAGCGGCCCGCGCGGACGGGCGCCCCGGACGACGGCCACGCCACGGGGCACGCTTCGAACTGCAGGCGCCCCAGACCTGGACGGCACCCGATGCCGAACGCCACGACACCCACCCCCGGTACGGGCAGGTCCACGTGCGGGCCTGGGCCGGTTGCATCCCGAACTGGAGCGGCGAACGGCCTGGGCCGACCACCCCAGCCCACTACCGATCACCCCGGGGACCGTCATCAATGTGGCGGTCGAGCGTCTACCGGGGGATCGGGCTCCGAAACCGATGTGGTTGTGGTGCAACGACTCCGAGGTCACCGACGATGACCTGGACTGGTGGTGGCGGTCCTACCTTCGCCGCTTCGATATCGAAAGCAACCCGCAGGTTAGAGATCAAGCTTGGGGGGTCCGTTCATCACCGGTTCATCGGGGCCCGGACGCACGGGCAGCGAGGGTCCGGTGCGCCGCCGTCCGCA
>JBAQGR010000411.1:0-2978 GCA_049287895.1 Desulfatitalea sp. | reverse complement strand
TTCAAGGCCTGCGCCAGATCGAGACACCGGTCAGCGAGGATCGCTACTACCGGCGCGAACGCAACAGCGGCACGTTTCAACGCTCGTTTGCGCTGCGCACCGCCATCGCACCCGAAAGCATCAAGGCGGCGTTCAAGAATGGTGTTCTGACCATCCAGATCCCCAAACCCGAAGAAGAGAAACCCAAAAAAGTACCGGTGACCATCGATTGACAGCAGCCATGGAATTGATTTGAATTGCGCTTTTGGACCGCATTGCCTATCATGGCCGTTATGAACCCGACGCGCAACGGACGCGGCATCCTGGCCGCCCAGTACTTTTTATACTTCGGCGTTATGGGCATGTTCCTGCCCTTCTTCAATCTTTATTGCTATCAATTGGGATTCAGCGGCTGGCAGATCGGCGCGCTCTCGGCCACGCGCTCGGTCACCATGATTCTCTTTTCCATCTTCTGGAGCCTGCTGGCCGATCGATTCCACGCCCGGCGCTGGATCTACATCACCTGCAATTTCATCAGCGCGGCCCTGTGGGGGCTCTTTTTGCTGACGGCCAGCTTTGTCTGGATGGTGGCCATCACCGTGGCGTTCGGCATGTTCTACGCGCCGCTGATCGCTTTTCTGGAAGCCTTTGCCATGGAAGCGCTGGGCCGGGACAAAAAGCGCTACGGCCGCATGCGCGCCTGGGGGTCGGTGGCCTTCATCATGGTGGTGCTCGCCCTGGGCCGCCTCATCGATACCTATGGCATCAAGGTGATTCTCAGTGTGATTTTTGCCCTCGGATGGGCCCAGGCGTTGGTTTCCCTGGGATTTCCCAAATCCGCGGCCCCGGTCGAGCGGCCGTCGGCGGCCGGCTGGCGGGCACTGCTCACGGCGCGGGTGACGGTGTTCCTGGTATGCGGCTTTTTGATGCTGGTGAGTCACGGCGCCTACTACACCTTTTTTTCCATCCACCTGGCCAACCTGGGATACGGCACCTTTTTCATCGGCCTGAGTTGGGCCGTGGCCGTGGCTGCGGAAATACTGGCCATGTTCTTCTCCGAGCGCATCTTCAAGCGCTATCGCTATGAAACCGTGCTGCTCGTCTCGTTCGCTGCGGCCGTGCTGCGCTGGGGAGGGCTATGGGCCACCACCTCGGCGGCGGCGCTTTTACTCCTGCAACTGACCCACGCCGTGACCTACGGCACCTTTCATATGGCCAGCATCCTGTACATCGACCTGCTGGCCCCCAGCCGCTCCAAAACCCTGGGCCAGGCCGTCAACAACGCCGTCACCTACGGGCTGGGTCTGATGACTGGCTTCTTCCTCAGCGGCGCCTTGTATCAAAGCATCGGCGCCCAGGGATTGTTCGGTGTCAGTGGCCTGATCGCTTTAGGGGGCGGCGCGATATTCGCTGCTTATTCACTGACGCGCAGGACCAGGAAAACCATTTAGCGAAATAGTCTGGGCGTTTGGTGTTCGAGGCGCGCTTCGGGCACCGCAGAATTCTGTTAATTTAAATAGTTGACAAATATAAAATACAATTTTAGATATGGCGCATGTATGTTAAGCGCCAGCTCGCCACCACTCTCCAGAAAGCCACGCGGCAGTTTCCGGCTGTTCTGGTCACCGGTCCGCGCCAGGCCGGAAAAACCACTTTTCTGCAAAACGAGGCCGGTGAAGGATTTGCTTACGCCAGTTTGGACGACCCGGTGGAGCGCTCCTTCGCCGTGGCCGACCCCATCGGATTTCTACACCGCTTCGGGGATAACCCCGTCATTCTCGATGAAATTCAATACGTGCCGGATCTGCTTCCCTCTCTGAAACGCCGTATCGACCGCGACAGGCAACGCAACGGACGTTGGATCCTGACCGGTTCACAGCAGTTTCATCTCATGCGAAACGTCAGCGAATCGCTGGCTGGGCGGATCGCCATCCTCGATCTACTCCCCTTCAGTATCGGAGAACAACAGGGCCGGGGAGTTCCGCCGCTTGCGACACTTTTTTGGCGCGGCTGTTATCCAGAGCCGTCATTGTACCCCGAAAAGCTTGATTTGTGGCTCCGTTCCTACATTCAGACCTATCTGGAGCGCGATGTTCGGCAACTTCAAAACATAAGGGATCTGCGGGCCTTCGAGCAATTTGTCGCGCTTGCGTGTGCCCGCCATGGACAGGAATTCAACAGCTCGATTTTCTCGCGGGAGACAGGCATCACCCTGCCGACGGCTAAGTCATGGGTCGGTGTACTGGAAGCATCCTATCTGCTCTGGCTGCTCCCGCCATTTTACAATAATCTCGGCAAGCGGGTGACCAAGGCGCCCAAACTCTACATGCTCGATCCGGCCATAGTCAGCTATCTCACCCGCCAACCCAGCGGGGAAGCAGCCCGGGCTGGCGCCATGGGGGGTGCCCTTTTTGAGGGTTTGATGGTGATAGAGGCGCTAAAGTGCTTTACCAATGCTGGATTGAAACCAGCGCTCTGGTACTGGCGGTCTCACGATGGGCTTGAGGTGGATCTGATCCTTCAGGCAGGCGCAAAGCTCATCCCCATCGAGATCAAGCTGACCACGACCCCGACTGCTACCCACCTCAACAGTCTAAAGCGGTTCCGCGCACTGGCAGGTGCGGAGAGCTGCGAGCCCGGCATATTGGTGTGTCGGGTAGCGGAGCAGCAGCCATTGTCATACGGCATCACCGCACTTCCGTGGCAAGATTTCCCGCAATGGATAGCTGAGCGAACGGGTGACCGAAAGATACCCTGACGATGAAAAAAATCCGACCGTGCCCCTCGGGGTCGCAGGTGCGAGGGATCTGTTGCTCCCAACGGATGAATTCGCGGGCCAGGCGCCCCGGGTCGGCATAGGCGTGGGCGCGGATGGTGAAGGTTTCGTTGGGGTCGAGCTCTTTGATCACTCGGGCCGGATTGCCCACGGCCACGCAATTGGCCGGGATAGAGGAGACCACGATGGCCCCGGCGCCGATGATGCTGTTTTCGCCGATGGT
>JBAQGR010000410.1:0-10807 GCA_049287895.1 Desulfatitalea sp. | reverse complement strand
GGTCCAGTCGGGCGCTGCCGGTCACCAGCACCGAAACCTCATGGCCGCGCTTGTCATAGAGCCCCTTGACCACTTGGCGCCAGCGGCTGTACTTGTGGATCTCATCGAGAACCAGCAACCCCGGTGCCGTGGGAAACCGTTCGAGAATAATCTGCTCGCGGTCCGCGGTGGCATCCCAGTTCAGGTAGCGCTCTTCGACCCGCAAACCCGCTTGTTGACACAAATGCTTGGCCAGCGTCGTCTTTCCCGATTGCCGCGGTCCTCCGATGAACACCATCTTGCGTTTGAGGTCTTCGGAAACCTGCTTTTCGATGTATCGGCCAAGGTAATCTTGCATTTTGTACAACATCCTAAATTACACGCGTGTATTTTACGATGAAGGTAAATATGCACGCATAATGGCACTCTGTCAAATTTATAGTTCCTGTGTGTAGGGACCCCATCCTTGTGGGGAATTTGGGATCAGGCCTGCCGAACAACCACTTCATACACGGGATAGCGCTTGGGTGACCTGACGCCGGCGTGTGCCGGGAACGGGGCCGTTACAGCTTGCCCGATGGTTGCTGGATGTCGATGCAGCCGATGACGAAAAGGACCACGATGAGCACCAGGATGGTGCCGATAGCGATGTAGTCGCCGATGGGGCTGCACATCAGGGCCAGCCAGCCGATCAGAACGACGGTGACGGCCAATAAACGCTTACGGACAGGGCTCAGTTTCATCTCTTTCTTTTCCAACACGCACATCACCAGTGGCGCCGTGTGCGCCTTAAATCGCCTGCCTCGTCTTGTTTATTATCGCCCTTGATCTCACGAACTTTAGCGGTTATTGTGGCGATTCCGTAAATGACGTAAATCGTTTCGAAAGTGCAATGCCAGGGGAGGAAAAAGGATGCGCAAACAGTTGGCAAGAATCGGGATGCTGGTGGTGGTGGCCTTGCTGGTCACCGGCTGTGGATACAACACGCTGATTTCGAAAGAAGAGGCGGTCAAAAAGGCGTGGGGGGACATCGACGCCAGCTTGCAGCGCCGGGCGGACCTGATCCCCAATCTGGTCGAGACCGTCAAAGGGTATGCGGCCCATGAGAAAGAGACCTTGCAGGCGGTCATCGAGGCCCGGGCCAAGGCCACCCAGACACAGGTGTCGGCCGATGACCTGGGCAATGTCGAGGCCATGCAGAAATTCCAGCAAGCCCAGGGCGGTCTTTCGTCGGCCCTATCGCGCCTGATGGTGGTAGTCGAGCGCTATCCGGACCTCAAGGCCAATCAGAACTTTCTGGATCTGCAGAACCAGCTGGAAGGCACGGAAAACCGCATCAACGTGGCCCGGCAGCGCTACAATGAATCGGTCCAGGAGTTCAACAGCATGGTGCGCAAACTGCCCTACAGCATTACCAACAGTCTTCTGTTGCACCTGAAGCAAAAGGAGTACTTCAAGGCCGAGAGCGGGGCGGAAAAGGCGCCGAAGGTTAAATTCTGATGCGACCGCTATCCATAGCATCCCGCAGCCGGGGCCGGGGCATCGCCGCGGCGGCTGTCGCAAGCCTGCTGGCCGTGCTTGTCTTCAGCGTGCAGAGCTTGTGGGCTGCGCCGGTGCCGCGGTTGCAGGGGCGGGTCAACGACAACGCCCAGATGCTCGGTACCCAGACCGAGCGTCAGCTGGATGCCCTGCTGGCCGATCTGGAACGCACGGACAGCACCCAGATCGTGGTGCTGACCGTCCCCTCCCTGGAGGGCCAACCCATCGAGGAGTTTTCCCTCCAGGTGGCCGAGCAGTGGGGCATCGGACGCAAAGCGACGGACAACGGCGCGCTGCTGGTGGTGGCCAAGAACGACCGCAAGATTCGCATCGAGGTGGGCTACGGCCTCGAGGGCCGCCTCACCGACCTGACGGCCGGCCGCATCA
Organism: Desulfatitalea sp.; assembly: GCA_049287895.1. Lineage (GTDB taxonomy): Bacteria > Desulfobacterota > Desulfobacteria > Desulfobacterales > Desulfosarcinaceae > Desulfatitalea. Next base: position 8,902 of record JBAQGR010000410.1, on the reverse strand, counting down.
TCCGCAATGTCATCGGCCCCCAATTCAAAAACGGCCGCTTCGACCAGGGGATCGTCGACGGCGTTACGGCCATGATCGCCGCGGTCAAGGGGGAGTACACGGCCCCCGAAGCGCCGCCCAGTGGCAACCTGAAGGAGGGCCATAGGTCGCCCAGCCCGTTCGCGCTGATCGTCCTGTTCTTTTTGCTCAGCGCGGTCGGGCGCGTCAACCGCTTGATGGGCGGAGCCGCGGGGGCCATACTGGCGCCCATTGCCGGCCTTCTTTTTTTCAACTTGGGCTTCCTGATAATTTTGGCCCTCATTCCCATCGGCTTTGCGGCCGGTTTATTGATCAGCCTGTTCGGGTCACCCCTGTCCTACAGCCATGGCGCCTCGCGCTCGCGGAACACCACCTTTTGGGGCGGCGGTTTCGGCGGCGGCGGGGGGGGCGGCTTTTCCGGCGGTGGTTTTTCCGGCGGCGGAGGTGGCTTCGGTGGCGGCGGGTCTTCGGGGGGCTGGTGAAATGGAGCGGACAATGAAACACCTTGCGCGGCGCTTTTTATCCGACCAGGAACGCGAACAGATCGACGCGGCGGTCCGGGCCGCGGAAAAGCAAACCGCTGGCGAAATCGTCTGCCTGATCATGGCGTCCAGCTACCGTTATCCCATGGCCAACGTCATCGGCGCCACTGTGCTGGGGTTGCCCCTGGCCTTGGTGCTGACGCACTGGATCGGTGCCCACTACTGGATCGGCACCCAGAACATGTGGCTTTTCATCGGCCTGTTCGGCGTGCTCTTCACCGCCATTTACCTGCTGGTCGATCACACGCCGTGGCTCAAACGCCGATTCATCTCCAGGCTGGAGATCGAGGAGGAGGTCCATGAGGCGGCCGTCACCGCCTTTTTCAACCACGGACTCTACCGCACCCGCGACGCCACCGGCATTCTGGTCTTCGTTTCAGTGCTTGAACACAAGGTGTGGATTCTGGCCGACCACGGCATCAATGCCAAAGTACCGGCCGGCCATTGGGACGCCCTTGTCGCGTCCATTACCGCGGGCATCCGCCAGAAGCAGGCGGCCGCCGCCATTTGCACGGCCGTGGCGAGCATCGGCGCGATTCTGGAAAGCCATTTTCCCATTCGAGCCGATGACCGGGATGAATTGAAGAGCGTCATCGTCGGCGATGGGGGATGAAGGTGCGATTGCTGCGTTCCCGAACGGAGCGTGGGAGCGATATGACCGTAAATCGCCAAGTGCCTTGTCACCCCCCCTCTGTTCTGCTAAGGTTTACACATCTCTTCTTCGAATCCCGAATCCGCGATGATCGTTTCCCGTCAAAATTCTGCGGAGGCATGGATGATCAAGTCCAAAGCGCTGGAAGTCAATCTGGCCCGCACCCAGGTGGATGTGGCCATCGATCCGCGTTACGAGTGCCTGCAAGCGGTGATGGCCAACTATTACGGCCTGCTGGAGGGCCTCAACGGTTTCCTCAAAGAGGTTTCCCATCCCTACAAGAACTGGCACTTCATCGTGGGCGGCGCCCGCGGCTATGCCCTGGATTACTTCCATCTGATGCGCGCCCATCCCCAGGGGGCGACGGCGGCCGGCCAGCTCATCGATATCCTGGCCCAGGCCATCGAGGCCGATGCGGAGTGGACCGTCAAAGTGGATGCCGCCGACAACCTGATTCTCTTTCTGCAGAAGATCGTCCGGACCGCCGACACGCATCTGGAACGCTTTCTGCCGCTGGTCGCGCAATCCCTGGATCGCATCCACCGGATGCCCGACGAGACCTTCGCCCTTTTCGTAACCAGCTACTATCCCCTCAAGCGTTTGGCCGGGGCCCTGATCGAGGCCTGTCCCACGCTCGCCAGCGGGTTTGCCGCCATCAACCGACTGCTGATCCGTGCCCTGGAACAGAACCTGGCCTACTGGCTCTCGGAAAAAGATCCCTTGCGTTGGTTTCTGGACGAGGCCGATGCCTCGGGGCCGTCGGCCCAACTGGAGGAAATCTTCGCGCCCGTGACGCACAGCACCCTGCGGACCCAACAGGAGCGCTTGGCCCGCATGGCCGCGGCCAACGACCCGGGCGGCCGGGAGATTCTCGACGCCCTGGGCCGCATGGCAGACCACAACGATCTGGTGCAGACCTACCGTCTCATCCCCCAATTACTGCTCAATGCGGGCGGCCACGACCCCGGCCACCAGTGGAAGGTGCTTTTCCTCTTTCACAGCATGAGCATCGCAGGACTGGCGCTGATTCACGAAGACACCCTGCGCGACATCAACCGCACCCTGGATTGGCTGATCGCCCATCAGAGCAGCCGCTACGTCAAGAACCTGATTCAAAAAACATTCTCGATCCTGTCCGTCAGTGTCCAGAGCTATCCGGCCACGGCCCTGAGCTGCGTGCTCAATATGGGCAAGGGTATTTTCCGAACCGATGACGGCGAACTGATCGATACTTTCATCGACGCGGCCATCGACCTGGGGTTCCAGGCGCCGGGCATCAAAGGGGTGGGCAACGATTGGCAGATCCAGGTCAACAGCGCCCATATCCAGAACATCCGCACCTGGCTCGAATTGGTGGAGCTGCAGCCCAAACGGACCACGCGGCTGCTCTCCAACCTGATCATCCATATGGCTGTCAGCGGTGTGTTCATCCGCGACAACGATCTGTTCGGCCGGGACGTCACCCGCCTGCTCAACAGCGCCATTGCACCGATCTACAACCTGGCCAAGCAGTTGGCGCGCCTCTTTCCGGTTTACTTCAACGATATCGGCGCCGAGGGCGAACTGCGCGACATCTCCACGCGCATCGACGAGATCTGCCAGCGCCGGGACCCGCTGATTCATTTCCTGCGCAAGCAGAGCCATGTGGAGGGCAGCAACCGCATTCTGAATCTGATGGTCGCGGCCCTGCAGTTTTGGACCAGCACCGACAAAGCGCCCCTGATTCCCTATCTGCCGCCCGATATCTACGTCCAGATCGCCACCACCGGTCCCTATATCAACGGCGTGCACCGGGTGGCGAACCACCTGGCCAAGGACGCGGAAGCCCTGCCGGCCCTGCTGCTCTCATTGGACGCCGATACGCTGCGGGCCATGGCCGAGCAGGTGCAGGAGGATGTCACGGCCACCGACCGGGAGCGGGTGGTGCTCTTCGGCGAGTTCTACAAGCAGCTCAACAACAAGTACAATCTGGACTGCAAACAGCTGCGCCAGCATGTCCATCAGTTGCCGGACGATGCCTTTGCGCACATCGACCAGTTGAGATCGGCGCTGGACGAACCGGACCTGAAGGTCAAAATCGCCCAACTGCTCGACTACCTGGAGCTGCTCAAAGGGGTGATCCTCTCCGCGGAGAAGTTCGAGATCCGCGAAGATATCTACAAAAAGCGGCACTTCACGGTGGATATCCCCTCCATGTACGGCAGCTATCACGAGACCAAATTCGATGCCATGGGGCTGACCCTGCGCATCGAGGCCCTGGTCAACGTGCTGCTCGAAGAGTTGATCGATGGCATCGATCTGACCTTTATCACCAAAGCCACCTGCCATCAGATCTTCGACCGGTTCAAACTGTTGGACCGGGCCCTGAAAATCGACGGCATCGCCTCGGCCGAGCTGGAGCGCGAGTTGGACCTGCTGGACCACTCGATGGAGATCCGCGGCTTCAGCTTCACCCAGTACCTGGATATCTTCAAAGGGTTCGCCCAGGCGGTCAAAAACGTGATCAACGACTACTTCAACAACGTCCATGGTGAACAGCTGACGCGCATCTTGAACCGATTGCCGACGGACAATATCCTGGGAAAGTACTTTTCCAACGGGTGCCAGTTGGAGGGCGACAAGGAGAAAATCTGCCACCGCACTTCGGAGATCTTCTTCCGCGACCGCTTGGCCACCTCCCTGGGATTGCAGCAGCTGGATCTGTTTTTGAGCCGCATCCTCAACACTTTGTTCCACCAGTCGAGCCAACTGCCCCGGGAAAAACTGCGCCTGCTGCTCAACTACGATCCCGACCGCGCCGTGACCAGCCTGCACCGCCCCAACCCGCTGGCGGCCGGCATCATCTACCTGGGCAACAAGGGGCTCAACCTTATCAAGCTGCTGCAATTCGGCCTGCCGGTGCCGCCGGGATTCATCATCACCACGGAAGTGTTCCGCTGCCGCGAGATCATCGACTCCTTCAGCCCGGCCAAGGACAACCTCGACGACCAGATCGCTCACAATATCCGCGAACTGGAGCAAATCACCGGTAAACGCTTCGGCGACCCGGGCAACCCCTTGCTCTTCTCGGTGCGCAGCGGGTCATCCATTTCCCAGCCGGGCATGATGGACACTTTTTTGAATGTGGGCATGAATGAAGCGATCACCCAGGGGCTGGCTGTCAGAAGCGGCAACGCCTGGTTCGCCTGGGACAGCTACCGGCGTTTTTTGCAGTGCTACGGCATGGGCCTGGGGCTGCGACGCGACGATTTCGACGCCATCATCAGCGACTTCAAAAAAGATCTGGGCATTCCCTTGAAAAAGGATTTCAGCGGCGAGCACATGCGTCAGCTGGCCCTCAACTACAAGCAACGCATCCTGGACGACGGCCACAGTGTGCCAGACGATCCCATGGCGCAGTTACACGACACGATCCAGAGCGTGATGGACTCCTGGCAATCGGATAAGGCCAAAACCTACCGGGAGATCATGGGCATTTCCGATGACTGGGGCACGGCCATCACGGTGCAGGCCATGGTCTTCGGCAATTTGTCGCACCATTCGGGGGCGGGCGTGATCTTCACCCACAACCCGCGCTGGTCCGGCGAAAGCCTCAGTCTGTGGGGCGATTTTACATTGGAGAACCAGGGCGAAGACGTGGTGGCCGGACTGGTCAAAACCTTGCCCATCTCGGTCAAACAGCAGGAGATCGAGCTGCGCGAAACCGACATCACCCTGGAGACCCATTTTCCCGAAATCTACCAGATCATGACTTCCTGGGCCCAGGAGCTGGTCTTCCAAAAGGGGTGGAGCCCCCAGGAGATGGAGTTCACCTTCGAGAGCCCCTCGATCCATGATTTGCATATCCTGCAAACCCGCGACATGGCCATCCGCGAGCGCAAACGGGTGTTGGCGTTCGATCCCGACGAGAAAAAGACGCACATCTACCTGGGGCACGGCATCGGCGTCAGCGCCGGTGCCATGAGCGGCCGGTTGGTCTTCAGCCTGGAAGAGGTGGAGCACTGGCGCGGCCGGGAGCCGCGCACGGCCCTGATCCTGGCGCGCGGCGATACGGTGCCCGACGATATCAAGGAGATCTTCGCCACCGACGGGCTGCTCACCGCCCGGGGCGGCGTCACCTCCCATGCCGCGGTGGTGGCCCATCGTTTGGGCAAAACGTGCGTGGTGGGTTGCGGCAATTTGATCTGCGACGAGCGCCGGCGCACGGTGAATTTCGGTCCGTACCATCTGGGCTCCGGAGATTACATCAGTCTCGACGGCCGCGAAGGCGCCGTCTATCAAGGCTGTTTGAAAATCAAAGAGGCTTGAACTTCCGATACGGATTTCAACTCTCCAATGTCCAAAGGAGGTCGCATGACGAACAGCACCAGTAAAAGCAGCAGATTAAACCTGGGTATCAACGGTTTCGGCCGCATCGGCAAACTGAGTCTCTGGCACCATGTAGGCCGTAAATTCTTCGACGAAATCATCGTCAACATCGGGCGCCAGGTCGGCACCTCCCTGGCCGACATCGCCCACTATCTGCAACGCGACTCCACTTACGGTTCGCTGCACGCCTATTTGTACGGTCACGGCGCCAAGCCGGTGGTGGCCGACATCGACGAAGGCGAGGGGTCCATGCGTGTGGACGGGATCAAGGTGCGCTTCCTGCGCACCGAACGCAACCCCGCTGCCATTCCGTGGCACAACCACGACGTGCGCCTGGTGGTGGATACCACCGGCGCGTTCCTCGATCCGAGCATCCCCGCCGACCATGCCAAAGGATCGCTGCGCGGCCATTTAGCGGCCGGCGCCGAAAAGGTGATCGCCTCGGCACCGTTCAAAATCAAGGCTAAGGCCACCCCCATGCCCGACGATGCCGTCACCACGGTCATGGGCATCAACGCCAACCATTACGATCCGCGCCGTCACCGCCTGATCTCCAATGCGTCGTGCACGACCACCTGCCTGGCCCACATGATCAAACCGCTGCTCGACGCCTTCGGCGCCCAGCGCATCTTGTCGGCCTCCATGGCCACGGTACACGCGGCCACCGGATCGCAGCAGGTGCTGGACCGTCTGCCCGAGGCCGGTAAGAGCGACCTGCGCAAGAACCGCAGCATCCTCAACAACATCATCCTGACCACCACGGGAGCGGCCGCGGCCCTGGCCCTGGTCCTCCCCGAAATGAAACGCATCGGCTTCATCGCCGAATCGGTACGCATCCCCACCACCACCGGTTCGCTGATCATCCTGGTGCTCAGCATCCAGGAGGAGTTGTCCGGCCGCAGCGTCACCCGCGAAGCGCTCAATGGCGTTTACGCCCGGGCGGCCGGTGACGATCCCAACGGCTATCTACATTATACGGACGAGCAGAACGTCTCGGTGGACGTCATCGGTATCCCGCGCGCCGCGGCCATCATCGAAGGTCACGAGACCCATACCCGCACAGCCGAGCTGAACATCGACCTGAAGAAGGTGCCGGGCATCCCCGAAGTGCTGCTCAAATCCATGGAGAGCGCGATTATCCGCCCCCAGGTGACCCAGGCGGTGGTCTACGGCTGGTATGACAATGAAATGGGCAGCTATGTGAACATGCTGGGGGACCGGACCGTATCGGTGGCCGAACAGATGTGAGCGGAAAGGTGGAGTATTGCATGCGCGTGACCCAAGCTGAAATCGCCTGTTCCCTGACTAGCCGACTCGATCTCCCCGCTGAAAACGCCGCATCGGTGCTCAAGGCGATCTTCGCCGCCATCACCGAGGCCCTGGCCGCCGGCCAGGAGGTGCGGCTGAACGGCTTCGGTAAATTTTTTACACGCCGCCGGCGCGCCGCCAAAACCGACATCGCCCCGCCTCCCGCGCCGGGCCGTTGCGTGGCGTTCAAAAGCTTCGACTTTCTATCCCGACAGATCGCGGAGGCCGGCCTGGATAGCGTTGCCTGGCCGCCGGCGCCGGTCGAAAGAAGAAGTTGTGCCCGGGACGAAGCGTTCCAGGACGGCACCGCCATTGTCCGGATCAGCGGCATACCGGTCTGCGAATTCAAGCTCAAATCGATATCCGCGGGCGGGAGCTCCTTTTGGGTCCACAACGACGCCTTCATCCTGCGCAACATCCGCGTGGGCCAGGAGATCGATATCCGCTTGCGCCATGAAAATTCAGCGGTGGGCCCGGCCATGCAGCGCGCCCGGATCGTCCATATCACCCCGGCTACGGCGCCGAATACGCGCGATTACTTCATCCTGGGGGTGCGCATCCTCACGCAACTACCGATGTAGTGCTTCCAATCGTTTGGATCTTTTGCTTCACGCTTGAAACCTGAAACGTAGAGCCACTTCTTATGATCAATATTACCAGTTACCTGCACCACGAAGAGCTCAAGAACCTGATCCGGCGCTGGATGTACAACCAGGCCGTGCCTTCGGATGCGGCCGACATCAATCGGTTGGTGCACTTCAACAACGCCTTTGTCTCCCGCTATTTGCCGGTTTTTGCCGAACAGTTATTCGGGCAACTGCACGCTCAGCCCTTCTTTGCGCGCAAATCCAGACGCAAGGCGGATCTCAAGGACGCCATCGTCATCAACTGCCCGGAGCACAATGCGCGCATCGATCAGATGCTCATCGACTATCGCACCGACCCGGGCTTGTTCTACCGGGAGACCCCCTTCCACGGCATGCTCTACTTCGCCCAGGGAGCCGACGGCCCGGCCCTGATAGGGTCCAGCCGCATCAAACGCGTCCGCCGGCTGGCCGAGAAAATCGCGCGGCGGATCATCGACGCGGTCTTTGACAGCATCCGCGGCCGGGCGGATCTGCTGGCCCGGGACCGCGCCGCAAGGGTCGGCGTGCCGGTGGCGGCGCTCATCACGCCCCAGGCGCAGATGGTCGAAGAGTTTCAACGCTCCGAAAGCCGGTTGCTGGAAGATTTGAAGATGGCCCGGCCGATTTTGACACAGGAGCATTTGGTGATCCAGGATGTGGCCGGAATCAAGGTGCTGGTGGAAGACCACCGGCGGGATGAATTTTTATCCAGGGTGGCCGGCCTGGATCGGTGCGAACTGATCGAGGTCGAAGCCCATCGCGGCCTGTACAACGCCGTCAACCTGATCGTGCGTTATCGACCGGACAAAGCGGCCTTAGTGGCCCCACCGCCGAGCAGTCGTTTGATCGGCCTGATGGGCAGCCGCGGCCTGGCGCCGGCCGAGGTGCACCAACGCTTCCAGGAGTTCGTGCTGAAGGCCGAGGATCACGTCCACATCGAAGTGATCGTCTGCAACTACCAGGAGATGCTGGAGAGCGAAATCGGCCGCTGCATGCACGAGGACCGGATTCTGCAGCAACGCCTGACCCAGCAGTACAATGGGCAGTTGGCCCGCAACATCGAGTTTCTGATCGCTTATCTCTTCGCCTTCGCCGCATCGACGCGCATGGATCTGGGCGCGCTGCCCATCCGGCTGTGGGACCGCTATCTGCCCGACTACTTCGATGAAGTCTTCATGGGGTTATACGACATGCCGCACGCAAACTAAATCCCTCCAGCCCAATCCTCTACTTGCAATTTATCGATTCGGCTGAATTCTTTTGTGTTGTGCGTGACAACACATAACCGGTTTGCCATGGCAATGGCGGCGATCTGAAGATCTCGCTCGCTTATAATCGTTCCCTGTTTTTCAAGCTTAGCCCTGATTGGGCCGTATTTGGCAGCAGCC
>JBAQGR010000409.1:0-1925 GCA_049287895.1 Desulfatitalea sp. | reverse complement strand
CTGACCCTGCCGGATGGACCAAGGAGGGATGGATGGACATGGCCACCTATCGCGATCGCATGGAACGTCGCTATCTAGAGCAATTGCTCCAGGCCACCCAGGGCAACCGCAAAGAAGCGTGTCGCATTTCGGGGCTATCCCGCACCCGTCTGTTTGAACTGCTTAAAAAGCACAGCCTGGACGCATTGTCCGCCTGATCCTCAATTGTCGCGCGCTCAGACAAATCTCTCTTACGAAGGAATACTTGAACTACTACCGCATGCTTAACGCGGCGATAAAACAGCCTGAACCAGAGCCCCCACCGCCATCATCGCTGGTGCCGCCGGAGGAACTACTGCCACTGCTGCTGGAACTTGAACCCCCACTTCCATCCGGCTCCCAGCCGGCCAAACGGGCCATCATCCACCAAAATGCACGAGCCTTTAAGTTGCAATTTAATGCCTTGGAATGCGTACAACTGCAAGAATCGCACAAGTCTGAGTCGGGGTTTTGCGCGCACCACTCATCGGCCCAATTGCCTTCCGAGTAATTGCATTCATCATTGGCATCGGCATCCAAGAAGTCTTCCCCATCTGGATTGAAACGTTCGATATCAGCAAAATCGAAAAGAACTTTTTCATTGTCCCTGCAAAATGCCCTGATCTGCTCATTGCGTGCATGCAAATTTCCCGAAGATCCGGACCCATCCAGGTGACCGGTCATGTAAATAAACCGCATGGCAGGGAACTCGGATTCAAGCTGGCTCAGGGTATCCAAATACTCCTGAATATACGCCGAACTGGCCGACGAGACCTGACCGCACCACGACCACATGGAAAAATCATAGTGACCTGTTGCCGCGACCGCATGGGTACGGTTGATCCCATCCGTACCATCCCAGTAGTCATTTGGTTCAATGTAGGTTTCCGATGGGTTACCGTCATAAATTAGCAAAGCTGCCGGATCCTCAGCGGACGGAAGACCTTCGGTGGCACTTTCTCGAACCGCGACGCTGTATGCGCCGTCCAGCGATTCCAAATTTAGAATCCCTGAAATCACCTGGGAGCCGTGGGACGTATGGGCGTAATGCAGCGTAAGCTCCTTGGCGCGCGCCAACCACTCGGAAGGAATTTGGGACAGATCCGTACATGTGTGGTCAATAATGATCGGCCCATCACCAGCAGCCGGATTTGTTATCACCAAAAGGATTAGAGCGATGAATGACAAGGACCATGGCCTGATTGACAAATTCACTTTCATTGAGTGCTCCATTCTTCATAGTTTCTGTGGGTAAATCGGATCCAAAGCCAGCCTTGGCCACGAACAAACCGTTCAAAATTACAGCAATATCAATGCCAAACAAAAAATATTGGATTCATCAAAAACAGCCGCGAGCTGTTCAATCAACTAACAATCCAATATCAATACAAATTTTTATGATTTGCGCCGGAAGAAGGTCGAGATGACCCTTTTAAATAACGGGCAGAAAACGTACCTGGTTACTAAGCCGTATACACCATCGCTATACGATCGCGGCAGCTTTCTAAACACCTTCGCCGCAACACCCCCAGAGTGCGGGTCATGGGCAACTCTTCGAATACGCCAGAGGCCGCGGCGACCTGGTAGATCTGATAGGGTGCCTGGCCGCCCTGGGCCGGGTCCTTGAAAATATCGTGAATCAGCAGATAGCCGCCGGCAACGATATGCTTGGCCCAGCACTCATAGTCGCCACACACCGTCTCGTAGGCATGGCCGCCATCGATAAAGACCAGGCCCAGGGGCGTGGCCCAGGCCCGGGCCGCCACGACGGAGGAGGCCACGATGGGCACCACGGTCTCTTCCAGTTCGGCCATTCGCAGCGTCCGCCGATAATGGCCAAAGGTATCGATCGTATAGGAGCGCACATCGAAAAGGGAGGGATCAAAGTACTCCTCACCAGGCTGCTG
>JBAQGR010000408.1:0-3383 GCA_049287895.1 Desulfatitalea sp. | reverse complement strand
GCGACACCGGGAGCCATTTGCAGCCGAATGCGGCGATATTCTTCACCGTGGGAACTGCTTTCGCCCCACAAGCCTTCCAGAAGATCGGCCTTGAGCCGGGCGCGGTTCTCCCGGCGCTGGGACCAGCCCGGCCGCGGCCGGCCGGCAGGATCAGGCTCTTGCGCAGGGGCGAAGAGCAGATCGAGCAGGTGCAAGGTGCGCTTGCCGACGGCTGCCAGGCTGTCGCGGCACATCGCGCAATAGGTCAGATAGTCGTGCCCGCTGAGGGCCGCCCGCCGGCGGGCCACCTCCCGGGCGATCTCCGGATTGGCGTTCTGCATCAAACCGCCAAAGCCGCAGCATTCGGTCTCTGCACGGCCCAGGGAGAGTTCGGCCGCCACGACCCCCAGAGAGGCAAGCAATTGCCGGACAACGGCCTGGATATGGGGTGCCTCCCGCGTAGTACAGGGATCGTGCAAGGCCAATGGCGCCGCGGGAGTATTGCCGGCGGCCTTGGGCAGTCCCACCGCGGCCAAAGTCTCCCATACCGATTGGATCGGCACTTGGGGGCGATGGTCGCGGAACATTTGATAGCAGGTGGAACAGGCCAGGAGTAGTTGGGGACGTCCCAACGCTTCCCACTGCGTTTGCCAATCGGCCTGGATTTGGGCGAACGCCGGCTCGCGGCCGGCCCACTGGGCCGGTGCGCCGCAGCATCCCAGCATCAAACCGACATCGCCGAGCGTGGCCCGCAAATGGGCGTAGAGCGCCGTTGCCTGGCCGGGAGAAGAAGCGCACAACTGGCACCCCGGAAAGAAAAGGTAACTGCTGCTCGCGGTGCCTGGGGCATGGCGGGCCAGGCAGAACGCTTTGCTCTGGCTGAAGGCCATATCTTCCAAGGCGAATTCATGGGCCGAGGCCGGCATCTTGCCGCTGGCGACCATGCTCTGGCGTGTTTGCAGGCAAAGATCCTGCATGGCGAAATCTTCGGGGCAGACAGTTTCGCACAACCCGCAAAGACTGCATGAATTGATCAGCAGATTGGCCGTGCGCGTGCCCATGACGATGGATTCGTTGTTGTAGATCTCCCGGGCGTACTTGCGTGGATAGGCGCCGAACTTTTCAAGATAGCGGCACACCTTGACGCACTCCAGACACTCGCACATCAAGCAGCGGCCGGCCTCGGCCCGGGCCTCGTCGGCACTGTAGCCGCGCTGTGCATCCACCATGGTCACGACCGGCTGGGTGACGACCCCTTTGAGGCTGGTGAAAAGCCGGGAGGCATAAGGCCCCTCTTTCTCCCGACCGGCAGTCAACGAGACCTTCTGCAGCGAACGATCGATCGTCGTGGCGGCCCAGCGGCCCTGGGCAGCCTGGCCGACTGTGGAAGGGCCGGCACCACCGGCAAAAACCCCCGGCCGGCTGGTGGCATGCGATACGGTGGAGAACCGCACCGATCCGTCCGCATCCCGTTCCAACTCCCATTTCGGTGACGTCACAGCATCCAACCCGATATAGAGCGCCTGGAATTGATCGAGCGCTTGGGCCAAAAATGCTTCGGTTTGGATCGGCGCATGGGTTTCGAAACGAACCCCCCATTTTTCCAGATAGGCGAGTTCGGCACGGATGATTTCAGAGGTCAGAATATCGGCGTGGTGGGTCTCAAGGCCGGCACCGGCACGATCGCCGGGTTCGAAGAGCGTGACCTCATAGCCCTTGCGGGCCAGGTCCCAAGCAACGGTCAGACTGCTCAATCCGCTGCCCAGGACTGCAATGCTTTTTTTTTTGGCAGGCAACGGGGTCAGGCGATAAGCGCCGTCCGCCAGGTTGACGCAAGCGCGCTCCAGGGCGCCGATGCGAATGGGATCACCGGCTTCACTGCGCTTGCAGCGCGCTTCGCAGGGGGCGTCGCAAATGCGGCCCAGGATGCCGGCCAGCGGCAGGGTGCGGGCCAGGATCTGCCAGCCGTCGTTCCAGCGGCCATCGCGCAGATGACCGCTGAAGGCGCGCACATCCACGTGGATCGGGCAGGCGGCCGTGCACTCGGGCGGCTCCTCCTGAATGCAGCGCTGCTCCCATTGCCTGAGATCACTCTGGTCCATGGTTGGCCTGTTTACCCGTTAGAAATAAAAGGGCGCCCACGGGGGGCGCCCCGACATACGGTTGCGTTATCTCTTCATCGCCGCCAAAACCTTCTCCGGCAGAGCCGGCAGATGGCGGACGCGCGCGCCGCAGGCGTTGTGGATGGCGTTGATCACCGCCACATGCGAGCTGGTCAGCGGCAGTTCGCCCACACCGGCCGCACCGAACGGTCCGTGCTCACGCGGTGTCTGAATGTAGATGATGTCGATCTGATCCGGAATCATCTTGGCATAGGGCAGACCGCAGGCGCGTAGCGAGGTGTGCTTCTCCAGATCCTCGAAATCCTCGCTGAGGGCCAGGCCGATGCCTTGGGCGATGCCGCCGTACATCTGGCCGTCCACCACCAGCTTGTTGTTGATCGTGCCCACATCGGCGATGGCGGTGTACTTCTCCACGCTGGTCTTGCCGCTCTTGGTCTCCACGGCCACTTCGGCCATGAACATGCCGTACATGTACACCGAGAAGGGCTTGCCCTGGGAGGTTTTCAGATCGCAGTTGCTGGCCACGGCGGCGGTCCATTTGCCATCGTAGCTCACGGCGATGTTTTCGGCCGTCATTTCGGCAAAGGTCCGATAGGAGCCGTCCTTCTTGCGCATGGCGGCCAGCAGCAATTCGCAGCCGTTTTTGATGGCGTTGCCGGTGACCACCTGTTGGCGGCTGCCGCCCGAAGGCCCGCTGACGGGGGTGATGGCCGTGTCGTTCATCACCAACCGGATTCGTTCGGGGGCGATGCCCAGGGGCTTCAGCGCCTTATGGGCCGTGCCCAAAGCGCCCATGTCGGCGCCCTGGCCGTGATCTTCCCAACTGCTATAAACGGTGATGGTGTCGTCGGCGTTGAGTTCCACGCGGATCTGGGAACCGTCCGGGCCGTCCAGTCCGCAGCCGTAAATGCCCAGGGCGATGCCCACACCGCGCTTGATGTCGGCCGAGGAGGTCTTCTTGGCTTTTTCCAAGGCCGCTTTATAGAGTGGTCGCAACTTCTCCACCATCTCCGGGAACGGAAAGACTTCTGGGGTCTGGCCGGTGGGGGTGGTGTCGCCGGGCTTGTAGATGTTGCGCGCCCGCAGTTCGAGCGGATCGATGTTCATCTTGGCGGCCAGTTCGTCCATCAGGCTTTCACTGGCAAAGAAGCTCTGGGGCGATCCATAGGCCCGGAAGGCCGAGCCCCAGGCGTGGTTGGTGCATACCGTGCGTCCCATGCCGCGGATGTTGGGAATGCCGTAGCCGGCACCGATGAACTGGGCGCCGCGCAGGGTGAGCAG
>JBAQGR010000407.1:0-2986 GCA_049287895.1 Desulfatitalea sp. | reverse complement strand
AAGGGCATCAAAGTTTGTGGGAAAGAGAAAGTGAAACTTGAACAACGCTTAAAACGTTTAGCCCGGTTACCGTTGTATGACATTACGATCTGCTCAAAAACGGTAAATTAGAATTTTCATTATCCCTAAGTGGTGACGTTTTCATAAGCGCTGACCGTGCCGGCGGCGGCGTAAGTAAATCCGCGCTCGATCTTGCGGTGCATCAGCCGGGTGGGCGCCTCGTTGGGCACCGCGTTTTGCCGTCGTCGTCATAGTCGAAGAGGGTCTCTTTACTTCCCGATCCCAGGACGGAGGATTCGATGACGCTCAGCTTGTCGCCGGTGGCCGGATGGTAGGTGTTCTGCGCATGACCAAAAATTCGCGCTCCAGATCCTTTCGGAATTAGAACAAATTTACCGTGGGGGATTGACTATCACTTTTAAATGCTAAATAATGGCCCAAGTTTAGCAAAAAACTTGATATTTAACATTTTTAGGTGATCATATGGCTATCGGCGACAAGATACAGGCCCTAAGAAAACAACATGGCTGGAGCCAACAGCAATTGGCCCAAAAGATCGGAACCAGCGGGCCGATCGTGGGCCGCTACGAACGCGGCGAGATGACCCCCTCGGTGGAAGTGGCCAAAAAGCTGGCCGACACCTTCAATGTGACGTTGGACTTTTTGGTGGACGATACGGGCAAGACCGCCGAGATCAAAGACAAGGCCATGCTCCAGCGGATCATGGAGATCCAGGCTCTGGACACCGAGGATCAAAAGACCATTGTGCACGTGCTCGACAGCCTGCTAAGAGATGCCAAGGCTAAAAAAGCCTACGCAACACACTAATTTGAGCAAGGCGCATAGGAGCTAAAACCATGCAAGCCGAAAGTATTAAACAACAAGCCCATCAGCTCTTGGACAATCTGCCCGACAGTGCCACCTGGGAAGATGTGATGTACCGGATCTATGTCCGGCAAGCTATCGATGCCGGCGTAAAAGACAGTGATACCGGCCGAACCATGGATGTCAAAGAAGTGCGCAAAAGGTTTGGTCTGCCGGCATGAGAGTTCACTGGACCAACAATGCCGTTGACCACCTGGTCAACATCTACGAATACATTTCTTTAAACTCGCCCACCTATGCCAAGGGGATGGTGGACAGAATCACCCGTCGATCATCCCAGATTGCCGGCAGCCCGCTATCGGGCCGCATGGTGCCGGAGTACCAGGCCCAAGACATTCGCGAGTTGATCGAAAAACCCTACCGGATCATCTACCGCATCAAACAGGATCAGATCGACGTATTGGCCGTTATCCACGGCGCCCGGTTGTTGCCCGAGGAGATTTAACGAAGAAGGTATTCTATCGGATTGGATTGCCCCGCCCGCCAGCGTTGGTGGTTGTTTACCGGTTGGGAAGGGTTGCGTGATAGCGGCCGCTGCCCATTGCGCAAAGTCGCTCGGTTTCGGCACGTCAGATAACACTGTGTTATCAGACGTGGCTTTTTGGCATGGCCGCTGCTAAAAAAGAACGCATCCCACACGCCAAAAACTTTTTTTTAAGTTTCGGCGGAAGAGCCCGTGAAAGGGCGTTGGGGCACTGCGACCTCGTGAGGGACAATGACGGGCCTCTCTCTGAACTTCAAGGCTGGATAAGGAATGATGGGGCAACGGATTACCGGTAGAGGGATCTGGATGCCGGATACAAGTCACGATCAGCCGCAAAGTTCGCCGAAGGAGAGAGATGCCGAAACAACTTTTACCGCGCCACAGGTGCGCCCGTACGCCGGCACTTTTCGTAACCGATTGTAATGAAGAGTTATTTCAGAAGAGGTTATTTTCGCTTGACTCGGGGATTATAGAATGTCCCGCTACTCCCGCCTGATCTTACTTAAAAATACTTCCACTTCATGTTTTAAGCTCTTATAAGGTTCTATATCGCCGCTTGATAGAGCGCTCACCAATTTGTGAAGAAGCTTCTTCAGTACCGCTTCGGCTTCTTCAGGTCTATCTATAAGTAAAAAATATCTGCTTAAGCAGATTTCGACATTGGCCTCTCGTTCAAGGTTTGTGAATCCGACTTTGCTAATAGCTTCATAAAGTTGAAAAATGTCTTCAAACGGTAGGTTGCGTTCGCTAAGCAAAAAAAACTTCCATTCAGCAACTCGGCGTTTAACTTCTATAAATTGATCCGGATACCCGGATAGCTTTGATAGGAATAAAGATTCAATATTATCGTATGTGGAAATGACATCTTTTGGCGTCATTTTATGACTATTCACCGCTGCTTGTTCCATTGCTTTAGCAATTTCCATTGCTACACTTTTTAATTTATCCTGCCGCATAGCCAGTTTCCTTAAAAGGTGAATCAAGATTTGTATTTTCCATAATTGCAGTCAACAAGTCCTGTCGTGGTCGGGACCTTTGGCGGCCATCCACCAGTGCGCTTGCACGCTTCGAAGCACAGCCCGCATCTACTTTGACCAAATACACCACCTGGAAAGTCAGCTAAAGGTGAATCAAGACATCTCTTGAAATGATATCGACAGTTATCATCACAATCATCTTGATCAAAGTCAGGCAGCTTCAATTTGGGAAAATAATGGGAAGCCGCAACCAGGAAAACCCCACCCCAAAAAATAGCCTGTCCTATTGCAATAGAACTTTCACCATTAGGATCAATATGGTTTGTTGGATTATTTTGGACGTACGTAAAAAGGTTGACTCCTGCGTCCAGCCCAAGAGGATCGGCTCTCAGATATCTCCCCAACCCAGGATCATAATATCTCCAATAGTTATAATGCAGCCCGGTTTCGTTATCGAAGTATTGGCCCGCAAAGCGCAAATTGTTCTCGACCGTAGCCACTGTAACATTGGCCTGGCCGAAGGGCAAGTAGTCGGCGGACCAGACGACGGTGCGGCCGGCGTTGGTCATTTTCTGGGGCGTGCCCAGGTGATCGTTGTGGAAATAGTAGGCCGCCCCGGCGGCATCGAGCATGGCCAGGG
>JBAQGR010000406.1:0-6914 GCA_049287895.1 Desulfatitalea sp. | reverse complement strand
GCCAAGCAGTTGGTCATCGCATCCAACGTCGACAAGCGGCTGGAAGTGATCTACACCGGCTCGGACGACCGGCTGTATCACATCTGGCAGACCGCGCCGAACAGTGGGTGGGGGCCATCGACGCTGCTCAAGGGATAGGTGATGCGCCTATCGCTGTCAACCCCTCAGGTAGCTGACGACGAGAGCTCCATCATCCAGATTGCCATTCACGCCATCCCCTGCCGCTCCACCACCGTGTGCGCCAGGGGCGCATCGCTGAAGCTTGGAAAGTCGCGGATGAACTGCTGATCGAGCAGCTGGGTGGACAAGATGGCCACCAGGGCCATGTTCTCCCGTTCGCTGACCAGGTGCCCCTCTTGTTGCCGACACTTGGCTACCAGGCGCTGGACTTTGGCTGCATCGAAGTAGCCGGAGCGTTTCAAACCGGTCTCGGAAAGCATTTCGTCGACGTACTCGGGCGCTTCGGCCGTCATGAAACAGCGGCTGATGGGCGCCCGATAGGGCTGCTTGGGCCGGTCGATCACCTGGTCTGGCACTTGGTTGCGGGCGATCTGCTTGAGCAGAAACTTTTCGGTCAGCCCATTGAGGCGCAATTTGGCCGGCAGGCGCGCGGCCATCTCCACCACCCGGTAGTCGAGGAACGGGTAGCGGCCCTCGACCGAATTGGCCATGGCCATGCGGTCTCCCTGGGATGAAAGCAGATAGTTGGATAGAAACAGCGTGCTCTCCAGGTACTGGGCCTTGGACAGGGGCGACCAGCGGTGGAACGCCGCCGGCAACTGGTCGATGATGCGCTGGGTAAAGCGCTCCAGGTTGTCGGCACCAGCGAGCAAATCGGCGGAGAAGAAGCTCTTGAGCTGACTGGTGTTGAGCCAGCGTACCATGTGAGAGTAAACCGGCGACTCGACCTGCTCCAAGTTCTTCTTGAAAAAGCCTATCAAAAAAGCGTTGGGACGTCCGCCGGCCTGATCGAAGATGTCGGGGTAGAGCTTTTTGAGCAGATGGGGCCGCAGGGCCGATTCGGGGTGACGCGCCCAGAAGCGCCGGATCTTGGCCTCCTTGAAGATATCGTAGCCGCCGAAGATTTCGTCGGCCCCCTCGCCGGTGAGCACGACCTTGAAATCGCTTTGGCGCACCAGCCCGGAAAGCATCATCAAAGGCGCCGGTGCCGTGCGGATCATGGGCACCTCGGTGTGCCAGACTACCTGAGGAAAAAGGCGGCCGATATCCTCGTCGTGGCACTGTATGGCGCGATGCTGGGTTTGAATGGCGGTCAGCGCGGCTTGCTGAAAATGGGTTTCGTCAAAACGTTTGTCCGTGAATTGGACCGAAAAAGTGTTGAGCCGGTTGTCGAAATTATTCCGGACCAGGGTGCTCAGGTAGGTGGAATCGAGGCCGCCGCTCAAATAGGCGCCCACCGGCACGTCCGCGCGCAGACGGATGCGGGTCGCATCCAGGAGCAGGTCGCGCATCTCTTCGGCAAAGCTCTCAAAGGGCCTTTCATCGGCATCGGCCTCGTGGAAAGCCAACTGCCAGTAACGCTGGATACGCAGGCCGTCGGCATCGAACATGGCCAGGTGGCCGGGGGGCAGTTGATAGATTCCCTCGAAGGCGGTCAGCGGGTCCACCGGCGTCCAGCAGGTGAAGACATCCGACAAGGTCTGAGGATTGAGCCGGCGGGCCAGGCGGCTATCGGTGAAGAGCGCCTTGATCTCCGAGGCAAACGAGAGCCGGCCGTTGTCCAGGTGGTAGAACAGGGGCCGGATGCCCAAGCGGTCGCGGCCCAACAGCAGGCTGCGTTTGCGCTCATCCCAGACAGCGATGGCGAACTGGCCGTTGAGGTGGGTGAACACATCCGGACCGTGCTCCTCGTAGAGGTGTACGATTACCTCGGTGTCGCTCTGGGTATAGAAACGGTGTCCCCGGCGCACAAGGTCCTCGCGCAGTTCGGGGTAGTTGAAGATTTCACCATTGAAGATGATCCAGATGCTGCGGTCCTCGTTATGCATGGGCTGATGGCCGCCGGACAGATCGATGATGCTCAGGCGCGCATGCCCCAACCCGCACACATCGCTCAGGTAAAGCCCGGTGGCATCCGGTCCGCGGTGGCTGATGGCCCGCAACATGCGGTTCAGCAGGATCTCCTGGTTCTCTCGGTTTTTGAAGTTGGCGATACCGGCTATACCGCACATGGATTGACTCCTGTTCGCTGAGACTCAAGGCCAAAGGTTAGTATATAAGTTACACCTTTCTCGCCTGAAGGCAAGATGGCAATGAACGCTCCTGCCTCAAAATACATCGGCCGGGCCGGGCAATGCGCCCGGACCCGGCCGATGGAGTGTTTGATATCCTTGCGACGGCTTAAATGTCGAAGTAGAGGGCGAACTCATGGGGATGCGGCCGCAATTTGACCGGATTGACTTCGTGCTTGGTCTTGTAGCTGATCCACATATCGATGACGTCCTGGGTGAAAACATCGCCCTTGCGCAGGAACTCGCTGTCTTCGGTCATGGCGCGCAGGGCTTCCTCCAACGATCCCGGGGCTGAGGGAATCAGGGCCAACTCCTCGGGCGGCAGACCGTAGATGTCCTTGTCCAGCGGATCGCCCGGATCGATCTTGTTCTCGATACCGTCGAGGGCGGCCATCAGGCAGGCGGCAAAGGAGAGATAGCCGTTGCACGACGGGTCGGGCGTGCGGAACTCGATACGCTTGGCCTTGGGCGACGCCGAATACATGGGAATACGGATGGCGGCGCTGCGGTTGCGGCTGGAGTAGGCCAGGTTCACCGGCGCTTCGAACCCGGGCACCAACCGTTTGTAGGAGTTGGTGGTGGGGTTGGAGAAGGCGCAGATGGAGCGGGCGTGCTTGAGAATGCCACCGATGGCGTGCAGGCCCATCTGGCTCAGGCCGGCGTACTTGTCGCCGGCAAAGAGCGGCTTGCCGCCCTTCCAGATGCTCAAATGGGTGTGCATGCCGCTGCCGTTGTCCTCGAAAAGCGGTTTGGGCATGAACGTCACGGTGTGGTTGTGGCGGTAGGCCACGTTTTTGAGTACATATTTGAACCACATCAGTTGGTCGGCCATCAGCACCAGGGACTTAAAGCGCATGTCGATTTCGCACTGGCCGGCGGTGGCCACTTCGTGGTGCTGGGCCTCGATCTCAATCCCCAGCCCCTGGAGCACCAACACCATTTCGGTGCGCAGATCCTGGAATTTGTCCATGGGCGGCACCGGGAAGTAGCCCTCCTTGTGACGCGGTTTGTATCCCAGGTTGGGGCCTTCGTCGCGACCGGTGTTCCAGGCGCCCTCGATGGAGTCGATGCTGTAAAAGGCCTTGTTGGATTTGGATTCGAAACGGATATCGTCGAAGATGAAAAATTCCGCTTCCGGACCGATGTAGGCCACGTCGCCGATGCCGCTGCTCTTCAGGTAGGCCTCGGCCTTTTTGGCGATAAAGCGCGGATCGCGGCTGTAGGGCTGACGGGTCACCGGATCAACGATGTCGCAGATCAGCACCAGGGTCGTCTCCTTGAAAAACGGATCGATCTTGGCGCTGGTCGGGTCGGGAATCAACAGCATGTCGCTGGCGTGAATCGGCTGCCAGCCGCGGATGCTCGATCCGTCGAAACCGTAACCGTCTTCGAAATTGCCCTCGTCCAGCTCAGTGGCCGGGACGCTCAGATGCTGCCACAATCCCGGAAAATCCATGAAGCGCAAATCGACCATCTTGACGTTTTTGTCCTTGACCATCTTAAGTACTTCTTTGGGTGTCATACGTTCTCCTTTCATTTTTTACCGCAATATTATAGAAGTAATTCGTGTTTCAATCAGCAGGTGTCAAATGGCATCCTTGCCGGTTTCACCAGTGCGCACGCGGATGGCTTGCTCTACGGCATAGACAAAGATTTTGCCGTCGCCCAATTTACCGGTGTGGGCCGCCGTTTTGATGGTGGCGATCACCTTGTCGACCCATTCGTTGTCCACGACGATCTCCAGTTTGATTTTGGGGATGAAGTCGACCACATATTCGGCGCCGCGGTAAATCTCTTTGTGACCTTTTTGTCGTCCATAGCCTTTGACTTCCGAGATGGTCATTCCCTGGATGCCGATCTCGTTCAATGCTTCTTTGACGTCGTCCAGCTTGAACGGCTTGATGATGGCTTCGATTTTCTTCATAACTCCTCCTATTGGAATCTCTTATATTCGGCGTTGCTTATCAGCCCTGAATTTCAAAACCGCGCTCGCCGTGGAAGGCACCGTCCAGCCCGACGATTTCGCTATCGGCGTCGATTCTCAGACCTCCGGTCACCAGGCGCGTGATGCCGACCACAATGAGGGTGGCCACACCCGAATAGGCCGCCGTGCCGACGATCGAAAGAACTTGAATCCACAGCTGCTTCGGGTTGCCGTAAAGCAATCCGGTGCCGAGGGCATTGACGGCCGGGTTGGCGAAAATACCGGTGGCCAAAGCCCCCCAGATGCCGCAAATACCGTGAACGCCGAAAGCATCCAGGGAATCGTCGTACCCAAATTTACGCTTGAGCTTGGTAACGAAGATAAAACCGAGCAAGCCGGCGCCGATGCCGATGATCAGCGACGCTCCCAAACCGACAAAACCCGCGGCCGGCGTGATGGAAACCAATCCGGCCACGGCCCCCGAGGCCATACCCAGCAAGGTGGGCTTTTTCTCCAAGGCCCACTCCACGCACATCCAGGTGAGGGCCGCGATGGCCGCCGAGGTGTTGGTCACCATGAAGGCCGACCCGGCCAAGCCGTCGGCCGCCAATTGGCTGCCGGCATTGAAACCGAACCAGCCGAACCAGAGCAACGCCTCGCCCAGCGCCGCCAGGGTCACGCTGGAGGGGAACATGGCCTCGCGACCGTAACCGATGCGTTTGCCCAGCACCAGGGCCACCACCAATCCGGCCACACCGGCGTTGATGTGTACCACTGTACCGCCGGCAAAATCCAGGGCCCCCATTTTGGCCATCCAGCCACCGCCCCACACCCAGTGGGCTACCGGGCAGTACACCAGCGTCACCCAGAGCAGCGCAAAAATGAGCCATGCGGAAAATTTGAGCCGATCGACCACCGAGCCGATCACCAGGGCCAGTGTGATGCCCGCGAAGGTCATTTGGAACATGACGAACACATACTGGGGGATCGTGCCCTGGATCGAGCCGACCCCGATCCCGTTGAGTAAAAAGTAGTCCAGTCCACCGATGATGCCGGCCTTGTCCGGTCCGAAGGCCAGGCTGTAACCCCACACGACCCAGACCACGCTGGCCAGGCAATAGGCCGCAAAGGTCATGGCGTACGTATTCAGCAGGTTCTTATAGCGCGCCAGACCTCCATAAAACAAGGCCAAGCCCGCAGGGGTCATCATCATCACCAGAGCGGTGGAGACGATCATCCAGGCCGTATCGCCATTGTTGATGGTGGCGTCGGCCGCAAACGCAGGCGTTGCTGAAATCAGCATGAATACAACGAGTCGCCATAGTGTTTTATGTACCATTTGCTTTTCCCTCCCACAATCCTTAAATCATATGAACGGTTGCGGCTTCCGGCCGGGTCAACCCCCCTATGGCAGAACAGCCTCTATTGTTTTACGGATTCTTTCTACTTCGTCGGGTGCATCCACCTTCTCGCTGTCAAAGCTACGCACGTAGAACACATCCACGACTTGATCGACCCGGGTGGCAATTTTGGCGACCCAGATATCGAGCCTGCAGCGGAAGATCGCATCGGTGATCCGATAGAGCAATCCTGGAAAATCCCAGGCAATGACTTCAATAATTGTAAAGAAGCTCGAAGTTTCGTTGTCAATCGTCACGGTCTGGGGGCGATCCTTGGAAACCGCCTTGATCGATCGGAAACCGAGCTGCTTTTCGGCCAGCGCGGTCGAAAGGTCCAGCTGATCGGCCAGCGCCGCCTCCAGGTTACGGGCCGCTCGCTGCCAGCGCTCCTCTTCGTACAACACGTCGGGCGGCGCCTTGACTTCGAAGATATCCAGGGCCACATTGTTGCGCCATGTAAAGATGCGCACATCCAGGATGTCGATGCTGTTCAGGGTCAGCACACCGGCGATGCGCGAGAGCAAACCGGGCCGGTCCTTGGCGCACAAAGTAATAGTGCGTGTGCGACCGTCGGCCGATTTGTCGATGCGCCACACAAAAGACTTATCCTGCAGCTGGCGGTAGAGCGCCACATGCTGGGGAATCTCCTGGGACGATGTATAGAGCATATAGCGCGGCGCCATGAACTTGAGCAGTTCGGCGTTGGCCCTGCGCTCTTCGGCCGTCTGGGCGGATTCGACGATACGCTCTTTCTTCTCTTCCATGATGCGCAAGGCCCGCCGGGAGACCAGTTCTCCCTTCTCCATGACATTGAGCGTCTTTAAGAAAAGCGAGCGCATCAGTGACCCGGTCCAGTCGTTCCACGCTTTGGGGCCGGTGGCCATGGCATCGGCCACGCTGAGCAGGTAGAGCATCTTGAGCCGTTCGGGTTTGGCCACGCGCCGCGCGATGTTCAGGGCTGTCTCTTCATCGTTGATATCCCGGCGTGTGGCGGTCTCGAACAGCAGCAGATGATCGCGGACCAGAAAAACCACAGTGTCGATCTCGGCCTCGGCGAGCCCCTTTTCCGCACAGATAGCCGCGGCGATCTGGGCGCCGCGCTCCGCGTGCCCGCCGGTCGGCTCGGCCTTGCCGATATCGTGCAACAACGCGGCCCACAAAAGCACCCGTTTACTGCGAGTCTCCTGGTAGAATCGCTGCCCCAAGTGGTCGCGTTCTTCTTCTTTAGCGGTGCCGATCTGTACAAGCAGTCCCACCGCGAGCAGCAGATGCCGCGCCACCGGGTAGAGATGGTACTGATCGAACTGAATGCGATTGACCAAATCTTTGAATTCGGGG
>JBAQGR010000405.1:0-1770 GCA_049287895.1 Desulfatitalea sp. | reverse complement strand
CGCACGGTGCTCTCTTTCCACGGCCGCCACTGGTAGCGCGCCTTTTTCTCCACCAGGGCCCCCACCGGGCAAGCCTGGATGCACTCGCCGCAGAAGACGCAATCCGAATCCTTCAAGGTTCGGTCGTCGCCGGCCACGATCTTGCTCTGGATGCCCCGGTATCCGAAGTTGATGGCCCGATTGACCTGCACTTCATTGCACGCCTGCACGCAACGGCCGCACAGGATGCAGCGCGAAAAGTCCCGGATGATCAGCGGATTGGCCAGTTCCGCGGGGTAGTCACCCAACTGGGGCCTAAAACGGTCACTCTTGATCTGGTAGCGGAAGGCCAGATCCTGCAACTTGCAGTCGCCCCACGCCGGACACAGTTCGTCCGAACCGTCCCTTTGCTGCATCGCCAACTGGTAGTCGGTCCAATCTCCGCCGCTCTCGTTGTGCACGGCACAGTTGTGGTTGCCCGAGGAGAGCAGCAGTTCGAGCACCATGCGCCGGGCTTCGACCACCGCGGGCGATTCGGTCTGCACCTTCATCCCGGCGGCGGCCGGCGTGGCACAACTGGCCAGCAGGGTGCGCGCCCCTTCCACCTCCACGACGCAGACGCGGCAGGCGCCCGTGGGGGTGGTCCCCTTCAAATGGCAAAGGGTGGGGATGTCGATGTGGTGGCGCCGGGCCACCTCCAGAATGGTCTCGCCGTGCTCAAAACCCACGTCGCGGCCGTTGATGGTCAAGCTTGCCGATTCGTTCATAAATCCGCCTTTCCGCGATCCGGGTTACGAGCAACAACTCTCCGATGATCCGCACCCGCCGCAGCCGCCCAATTGCAAGGCTGAAGAGACTTTGAAGCCATGTCCGGCAAAGTCGATCTCGATGGGCTGGGCCTGGGCTAAAAAGGTTTTGTCCACCAGGTACTTCACCCCGGCAAATTCAAAAGTGGTATCGTTGGGTTGGGCCGTATCGAGGGCCAAAGCGATCTGCTGGCCGCCGCAACCGCTGGTCAGAAAGACCCGGATGGGTTTAATTTCGTTTTCTTCAAAGTAACGCGCGATCTGTTCCTGAGCTTTTTCCGTAACATTCAGCATGATTTCTACTCCTTCTCTATTGCGCCTCGTGTATAAAAGCAATTGTGATCAATTCCCCGTTGCTCACGTCGCCCCGCCCACCAGGCCGCAAAACACCTGCCGCAAATCCCTTTCGCTGACCGAAGCCAGGGGATCGAAATCTTCTTCTCCGGATCCCGGGGCCACCTCGTCCGGACTTTCACCCATCATACCGGCATCCACGGGAAGCAATACACAGCGCTCCTGGATCTGGCGAACGGTCAATTCGCGATTGTTCTCTATCCAGCGGTGGCAATCGTCATGGGTACCCACATAGAGCAGGAAAAGGCTGTTTCCCTGTTTGAAGGTGACCAGGCGGTAGCCGCTGCCCAAATCGTACTTCATCACCCCTTTGATGCGCAGTTCGCCGTGTCTGGTCATGGTGCCCACCCGGTCCGGGATCACGCCGCCGGAGCGCAGGCGGGCGATGATCTCGACGGCCCGGGCCGCGGCCAGGGCCGCCTTCTTCCCGGAACGGCGCAGCATTTCCAGACGCTTATCTACTCTGGGGTCCAGATGGATACATTGCAGCATGATCGGCCCTCCTATTTCCATGCATTGCTCAAGCCGCCTCGATCATGGCCATGATCTGGCTATCGTCGAACCCCTGTAACTGCAAGGCCCCGGAACGGCAGGAAGCCACGCACAGCCCGCACCCTTTGCACAGGGCCGG
>JBAQGR010000404.1:0-3228 GCA_049287895.1 Desulfatitalea sp. | reverse complement strand
AAACGCAACCCAAGGGCTCTCCCCCCCAAGGGGGCCGGATTATCGAACTGACTCCCGAGTTGGAGGTTATCTCCTCAACCAGGGGTAAAATCATCGACCTCACCCATGTCCTGCAAACCTCCGGCGCGCCCGCCGCGACGGTTGTTGCGCCGCTGGCAGTCCCCCAGACACCGCCCGCGCCTCGGTCGAAGATCTCCCTTTCCACAAAATCTGGCCGCCATGGGAGTATCGAAGCGGATGTGGATGCCGCTTTCGATTTCATTCAAAGCAAGGCGGCCGAGATACGCGGACCGCGGGTCGAAATCGAACCCACTGACCTCGACATCAAGGTATCGGTGCCCGCGCCCATCGGCGACTGGGATCTGGACCTTTCCGAAGATGACCTGACGACCCAGGCGGCCAAGCATCTCGCGGAGAGGGATCTTCCCCAAGAAGAGCCGGAGCTGGAGTTGGCTTTCGATCTAGAGGAGAAGCCCGCAACTCCGGCCCCCACCCCCGCGCACGAGAATGCCCCGGAGGTATTGCCGGTGCCGGAAGCAAAAGCGCCGACCCTGGAAGATCTGAAAGCCGACGACACCCTGGATCTGACCGACATCGTCAAACCCATCGATCTGATGCCCATGGCCGATGAACCGGCGACCCAACCCCAACCACCGGCGGACGAAATCAGCCAGGCCCAGGCGCCGGCGGCAATCATGGAAACGGCCGAAGCCGCACCGGCACTCGCAGCCGCACCGACACTCGCCCATCCAGCCGCCGCGGATGAAGAAGAGGATCTCATCGAGCTCACCGATATCGTCGATCCGGCCGAACTGGCCACGACCGAAGAAGAAGAGGATGTGATCGAGCTCACCGATATTGTATCTCCGGAAGAGTTGGCCGCCGCCGGACATACACCGCCCGCTGCCATCGAGGACGAAGAAGAGGAAATCATCGAGCTGACCGACATTGTCTCTCCAGAGGAGTTGGCCGCCGCTGGATACACATTGCCCGGTGGCACTGAAGATGAGGGCGAAGAGGTCATCGAATTGACCGACCGGGTCCAACCGCAACTCCCGTTGGAAGACGCGGCGGCTCTGGCCGAAGATCAGGAAGAAATCGCTGTTGTCCCGCCGCCGGAACACGCCACTTCGCAGACTTCGGCCGCTGACGACAAAGATATTACCGAACTGACCCAACAGGTCTTCGCGGAACGCGAGCCACAACCGGAGCCGGTGGCCGAAGAAATGAAGCCGGCCGGCGAGCAAGTGATCCGGCTCGACAGTGTCTTGAACCATGTACGCAAAAACCAGAGCAGAATAGCGGAAGATATCACCATGGGCCTGGAAGAAGAGCTGGCCAACGAGCCATTGGGGAGTGATGAGAAGGATGGCGGCATTTCCATCGGCATGGCCCTGAATGATGTCAAAGAGACGCTCGGGCACACCACGCCATTGACCGAAACAGAGATTGAAAAGGCCATCGAGAAGGTAATTCGCAAAAAATACAGCCAAGCCATCGAGCGCCTACTGGCCGCGGCCGTGGAAAAGGTGGTCACACGCGAAATGGAGAGCATCAAACGCAGCCTGATGGAAGACCAGGAACCATAGAAGTGGTTTCAAAACCTCCCCTCGGGTCCAATTTCTGCGTTGGGGCGAGGCGTCCAATCCTCGAAATACTATATGTATGCCTACGGTTGGCCACCTCCCCCCGCCTTGAACTTGAACCCGAATGAAAGTTTTAAAACCACTTCTCAGCATAAAACCATCACATCGGTCACCAGGTATTTCTTGCTTGATTTTTCATGGGGATTATTCATTATAATCCCCTTTTATTTTGGACCGGCGCGGGACACGCCCCATCCTCCATAACGGGCCGCCCGCTCCGCATGGAGCGCGATTGCGAACAGAGCACTACGGAATACGGAGCAGGTCGTTATGAGTACGAAGATGTTGGACAAGGGCTATGAACCCCATGCGGTGGAAACAAAATGGTATGCCTTCTGGGAAAAGGAGGGGCTCTTCGCGGCCGAGGACAGCGACAGCCGGCCGGCTTTCTCTATCGTCATCCCGCCACCCAATGTCACCGGCGTCCTGCACATGGGTCACGCTCTAAACAACACCATGCAAGACATCCTCTGCCGCTACCGCCGCCTCAAAGGCGACAACGTCCTGTGGATGCCCGGCACCGACCATGCCGGTATCGCCACCCAAAACGTGGTCGAACGCCAGTTGGCGGCCCAAGGCAAAGACCGTCACCAGTTGGGGCGCGATCAATTCATCGAAGCGGTCTGGCAGTGGCGCGCCGAATCGGGCAGCGCCATCATCAACCAACTCAAGCGACTAGGCGCCTCCTGCGATTGGCAGCGTGAACGCTTCACCATGGACGAAGGGCTCTCGCTGGCCGTGCGCACCGTCTTTGTGCGGCTCTACGAGGAGGGCCTCATCTACCGGGGGCTCTACATCACCAACTGGTGCCCCCGCTGCCACACGGCGCTCTCCGACCTGGAAGTGGAGCACGAAGAGCTGGACGGCCATCTGTACCACATCCGCTATCCCTTCAGCCGGGGCGACGGCGGCGTGGTGGTGGCCACCACGCGGCCCGAGACCATGCTGGGCGATACGGCCGTGGCGATCCATCCGGAAGACGACCGCTATGCGGACCTGGCCAGCCCATCGGTAATGCTGCCCCTCATGCACCGCGAGATCCCCATCGTCCGCGACACTTACGTGGACCGCGCCTTCGGCACCGGCGCCTTGAAAGTCACGCCGGCCCACGATCCCAACGACTTTGAAATTGGCCGGCGCCACCAGCTGCCCAGCATCAAGGTGATCGGAGACGACGGCACCATGACCGCCGAGGCGGGCCGCTTTGCGGGTCTGGATCGTTTCGAGTGCCGCAAGGTGGTGGTCCAGGCGCTCAAGGAGCAGGGGCTGCTGGTACGCATGGACGCGCACAAACACGGCGTGGGCCACTGCTACCGCTGCAAGAGCATTGTGGAGCCCAATCTCTCCCGGCAGTGGTTCGTCAAGACCCAGCCCCTGGCCGAAGCGGCCATCGCGGCCGTGCAGACCGGCCAGACGCGCATCATCCCCGAAGTGTGGGCCAAGACCTATTACGAGTGGATGTTCAATATCAAGGATTGGTGCATCTCGCGCCAGATCTGGTGGGGCCATCAGATCCCGGCCTGGACCTGCACGGCATGCGACGAATTGGTGGTGGCCATGACGGCGCCGGCTCAATGCCCCA
>JBAQGR010000403.1:0-12664 GCA_049287895.1 Desulfatitalea sp. | reverse complement strand
TTCGCTGCATTGCTAAAGGAGGCAATTTTGGCACGCTATACTGGTTCGGTTTGTAGAATATGCCGGAGAGAAAATATAAAGCTCTTTCTCAAAGGCGACCGTTGTTACTCTGAGAAATGCGCGTTCGACCGCCGCAGCTATGTGCCCGGCGAACACGGTCAACGTCGGCGCGGTAAGACTTCCGACTATGGTGTTCAGTTGCGCGAAAAACAAAAAGTCAAGCGCATGTACGGTCTTTCCGAAAAACAGTTCCACCTTTCCTTCCAAGCCGCTGATCGCCAGAAAGGTATCACGGGTACCAACCTGCTCGTGATGCTGGAACGCCGACTGGACAACGTGGTCTATCGACTTGGGTTTGTCAATTCGCGGACACAAGGAAGGCACTTCGTACGGCACAACCATTTCCAGGTAAATGGGAAAGCGGTCAATATTCCCTCCTACCTGATCAAAGTGGGCGACGAAATCAGCATCGGAGAAAAGAGCAAAAAGGTGACAGCCATCAGCGAATCGCTGGATGCCGTTGTGCGGCGCGGCGTTCCCCAATGGCTGGAACTGGAAAGAACTCAACTAAAAGGCGTTGTGAAGAGCTACCCCGTTCGCGATGATCTGACCATGCCAATGATGGAACAGCTGATCGTCGAGTTGTACTCTAAGTAGTTCGCGCGCAAGGCGTTTCGGGTACAAAGATAGGCCTAAACTTATAATAATCCCAAAGGCTGGAGAATGGGTATGCCATCAAATGAGCTTATGTACGTGAACTGGCGAGAGATGATCAAGCCGGAAAAGGTGCAAGTATCCAGCACGCCCACTTATGGGAAGTTCGTGTGTGAGCCCTTGGAAAGAGGATATGGGACTACCATGGGCAACTCCTTGCGGCGCATTATTCTCTCTTCGCTGCATGGCGCCGCGATCACTTCCGTTCGCATAGAGGAAGTTCAGCACGAGTTCAGCGTTATTCCTGGCGTGCTGGAAGATATATCTGAAATCATATTGAATCTGAAGCAAGTTCGTCTCAGGACCAAAGATTTTCAGCCCCGCAAGCTGATGTGCAACGTCAAGAGCGAAGGTGTCGTGACCGCCGGACAATTCAACAGCCCCGACGGCGCGGTGGAAATACTCAATCCCGATCTGACCATCGCCACACTTACACCCGGCAGCAAACTGGTCATGGAGATGTTCGTGCGAGTAGGCAAAGGATACGCCCTCTCGGAAGCCAATAAAGAAGTAGATGCGCCGATCGGTACCATCCCAATCGATGCCGTTTTTACACCGATTAAGCGAGTCAACTACGTCGTTGGTAATGCGCGCGTCGGCCAACGCACCGATTATGATAAATTGACTTTGGAAGTATGGACCGACGGCAGTATCACACCCGAAGATGCCGTCGCCTATGCGGCCAAGATTTTTAAAGATCAGATGTCCATCTTCATCACATTTGACGAAGAGATCGTACCCGAAACTACCAAAAAGATCGGAGACGAAGAGTCCGCCATCTTCAATGACAATCTTTATCGCAGCGTCGACGAGCTGGAGCTTTCGGTCCGCAGCGCCAACTGCCTGAAAAACGCAGAGATCAACAAAATCTATCAGTTGGTTCAGAAAACCGAGAACGAAATGCTCAAGACCAAGAACTTCGGCCGCAAATCACTCAATGAGATCAAAGAGGTTCTGACGGAGATGGGCTTGTCCTTGGGTATGAAACTCGAAGGGTTCGAAGCCCCGCCTGAAGATGTTGAAGATGAAGAAGAAGGGGAGTAGCTTTTTCCATGAGACATAAAAGAGCAGGTGTCAAACTCAATCGTACAACCAGCCATCGGCAAGCCATGTTCCGCAACATGGTGACTTCCTTATTCAAGTACGACCGGATACGTACTACCGACGTCAAGGCCAAAGAGCTGCGACGATGGGCCGATCAGATCATCACACTGGCCAAACGCGGTGATCTGCATGCAAGGCGGCAGGTCTTGGCCATCGTACGGGAAAAGGATATTGTGCACACCCTTTTTGCCGATGTCGAGAAACGCTTCGGCAGTAAACACGGCGGTTATACACGCATCGTCAAAATTGGTGCCAGACCGGGCGACGCCGCGCCGATGTCCATCATTGAGCTGATCTCTCTCGAAGAAAAAGCCAAAAAGGCCAAGAAAAAGGGCAAGTCCGCGGAACCGAAAGCGACCAAGGGTCAGGAGGCCAAGGCTACGGTCGACCTGTCGGCGCCCGGTAACGCACAAACCGCCGAGGCCCAAGGGGCCGCCGATTCGAGCAGCCCGGCGGGTGCCCCCGATGCCGCCGCACCGACCGCTGAAAAAGAGCCCGCGGCGGACAAGGATGCCGCCAAACCAGAAGCGTAAGGGTAGTCCACATTCTTACAAAACCTTTCAAGGCCTCTTTCACGCACGGATGCGGGGAAGAGGCTTTTTCCGTCGTTGGCGTTCATTTGGATTCTCCTCGACAGTTTCCCCCGGCGGACTTGTATCCTTTGCCATAATTTGCGATAGTAAGCGTCGGTTGCCAACGCGCCTCAAGGCCGCCGCCGTAGAAGCTTTATTTAGTATTCACCAAGGCTGAATGCTCTATGTACAACACCTATTTCGGATTCCGGGAAAAACCGTTTAAGCTGGTTCCCAATCCAGATTTTCTGTACTTGAGCAAGAACCACGAGATCGCCTTGGCGCATCTAAGCTACGCGGTGAGTCAAGGCGACGGCTTCGTCGTCATTACCGGTGAAGTGGGTACCGGCAAAACCACGCTTTGCCGTATTTTTTTAGAGCGGCTGGAAGAGGGCATCGAATCCGCCTATATTTTCAACCCCCGCCTGGATTCGGTCCAGCTGTTGACCACCATCTGCAACGAATTTGGCATTCGCACCAACCGCAACAATTTGAAACAGCTTCTGGATGTGATCAACGGCTACTTGATCATGAAAAACAAGGCCGGCCGCAAAGTGATCCTGCTGATCGACGAAGCCCAAAACCTGAGCGTGGAGAATTTGGAGATGGTGCGCATGCTCTCCAATCTGGAGACCACGCGCAACAAATTGCTGCAAATCATATTGGTGGGGCAGCCCGAACTTGGCGATATGCTCGATTCGTATGAATTGAGGCAACTGGCTCAGCGTATCTCCCTGAGCGCACACCTGACGCCCTTATCGGCAGCCGAAACAACCGGCTATATCGAGCATCGCATCCTCATCGCAGCCCAACGCCAACTCGACCTGTTTACAAGCGGGGCCTGCCGTCTGATCCATAAGTTTTCGCGCGGTATTCCGCGCAAGATCAATATCGCCGCTGATCGAGCGCTGCTGACCGCCTACAGCCTGAATCGTCCCAAGGTAACCACGACCGTCACGAAAATCGCCATCGGGGAGCTCACCACCCGCGGCCGTGCACTGGAACGCATGCCGATGCGTCGCGCAGTTATATGGACAGCAGTTGCCCTGGGCATCCTGCTGGTGGCTGGTGTCGTTTATTCGAAACGACATTCGTTTGTAGGCGCGGCACCCCCCTTGGGTGAAGCGGTCCGCCAGATGAGCGCAGCGACCGGTTCGGGTCCTGACGAAAAATCCCCAGTTCTGCTGCGTACCTATAAGATCGAAGACTATACAACCTTTGACCCCTCAGTAGCGGGCGCTAACGCCACCCCGGCCTCCGGGGCGCAAACCGTGGATGACCAGGTATCCAGCCAAGTCATCACAGCTACGGCTATAGAACAGATCATCAACAACCTCGATAGCCAGGGATCGAGGCTGGATGCGGTGACCTCGATCTTGGCGCGTTGGCAACAGGCCGCTCCCAGCGCCTCGCAGCTGCCGGCCATGGCCGTTGATCAGGAATATTATGAAATCGCCGCGCACCAGTATGGCCTGCGCATGTACACGGTGCAATCGGATTGGGCCCTGGTTAAACAACTGAACCTGCCGGCCATCATTACATTCAAAAAGAATCGCTCCGCCGAACTCGTTTACATGGCCATGGTGTGATGGTATAGCGGACAAATTCATCTGGCCACCGGCAGCGACCCCAGGCTCTTCCAAACCGATCTTGAAACCCTGCTGCCCAATACTCAGGGAACAGTATACGTATACTGGAAAAACGCGCTGGGCTTCGACACCGTCTTCAACGCCAGTTCATCATCCCAGTCGGTGGGGGCGGTCAAAAAACTGCTGCGTCAGGTCGGTTATGATCATCTTGATCCAGCACCCGTTTATGATCGGGCCACCGAACGAGCCATCCTGGATTTTCAATTGCAGCACAGCCTGACACCGGACGGCCTGGTCGGTTCCTTGACCAAAATATTTTTGATCAATGAGGCTAATTGGGGGGCCAATCGGGAGGCCAATGGGATCGATTTCCCGAGATTGAACGGGATTGATGGGAGAGACGGCGCGTGAGCACCATTTTAAGATCTCTAAAGAAACTTGAAAAAGAGAAGCAAAGTCATATTGATCCGGCTCCGGCTCCAGGCCTGATCTCCACCAACGGAGCCAACCAGGCCATCCACCGGGCGGCTCAATTTGCATGGTTCAAGGATCGGGTCGTGCTATGGAGCATGGTCGGCGTGGCCTGCCTGATCGTTGTGGCTGGGTTGTATGCCTTCAACCGACCCGCTCCGCAGGCGACCCAGATAGCGGCACCATCTGCCCAAACCATTCAAACGGTCCCGAAAATGCCTCCGCCAAATCGGTCTGTGCAACCCCGGCCCATCAATGTGCCACCTTCGGTGGCCGCTGCGGATGAACCAACCTTGGTCAAGCCGGATGCTTCCGCTTCCATGCCCACGGAGGATATCTCCAAGCCAAAGCCCATGGCCGTGACGCCATCGGTCGCACCGCCGCTGCCAACGGATGGCTTTGAATCTTTGGGTCACAAACCTGCGCCGTCCACTATGGGTGCAGCCCCGTTTCAGAAGCACGCCCGACCCGATAAAGCCGCGACAAGACCGGCCATTGGCCCAACGCCCAAGACAACTCCAGCGCCGATAGCCCCTCCCGTGGCCGCCGCTGCGCCCGTGCAACAGCATGTCGCAGCCCCGATAGAAGTTCCCATTGCCGCCGCTGCGCCCGGGCAACATTCGCCCGCCCCGGCAGCGTCGCCCCCTGAACCGAGCGAACAGCCCAAGAGTCAGCCGGCGTCAGCCAAACAAGAGGCGAACCTCTATGCCAACGCCGAACGCATGACCAATGGAGCCCTTAAAGTCCAAGCCATCGTGTTCGCCCCCACAGCCGAAGAGCGCATGGCCGTGGTGAACAACAACATCGTTCGTGAAGGCTCGGCCGTCGACAGTTACACCATTGTTGGTATCGGCGAGGAGGCTGTCTATGTCCGCGAGGGGCAGGGACGCCTTCTCAAAGTTCCCTTTGGCAAACAGTGATTCAAAAGGCGGTTCGATCTGCCGAACCCTTCACCGGTTGCGTAGAGGCGCGCGTTGGGCCGGTGGCGTCCTGAGCCGCCCACGGCCTCTGCCGGGCTTCGCCCTTCACCCTGTTCCCTCCTTATATTTCAAGCCTTTTGATGGAATTGGATGTTGATTCTACCCCCCTTTTGCGTTAGATCGTGTATTGTTCCCAGTTGGTGTCATCAATTCAGAAACAATCGCTGCCAGGAGACCGGCCCCCCATGGATGCGGCCCAAATCATCAAAGATAAAGTGGTGTTGGTGGTCGATGACGAACGCGATGTGCTCGATACGGTGGCGGACGTATTGGAAGGCTGCTTGGTGACCAAGGCCAGAGACTTTGAAACCGCGCGCCAATATTTGATGAGCTTCACCTATGACGTCGTCATTTTGGACATCATGGGGGTCGATGGCTTCGAGCTGCTCAAAATATCGGTCAAGCGGGGATTTCCCACGATCATGCTTACCGCCTTCGCCCTGACACCCGAAGCACTGGAGCAATCCATCCGTCTGGGGGCCGTCAGTTTCCTACCCAAGGAGAAGATGAGCGAGCTGGATGAATTTGTGGCCGACGTGCTGCTGGGTGGCAGCAAGCCGGCGTGGGATAAACTGTTCAGCAAACTGGGTGATCTGTTCAACAAGCGCTTTGGGCCAAATTGGCGGGAGCGCAATGAATTCCTCAAGGCCTTCGAACGATCGTTGCACAAAATGTGATCCGAGATCTGTTGGGTTGGTAGTAGGTAAACGAGGTGGCGCTAAATCCTGAGCTCAATAAACTAAGGAGGATGATGATGGTTAAAAATGCAGCTGTTGTTGTTCTGGTGTTTCTGGCGATTTGCGGATGGACCATCCAGCCGGTGTTGGCGGACTATGAAGTTGGCGCGATCTTCTCGGTTACCGGTGGCGCCTCTTTTTTAGGTGATCCCGAAAAGAAGACCGCCGAGATGGTGGTGGAAAAAATCAACCAGGCGGGCGGCATCAATGGTCAGAAAGTTAAGTTGATCATCTATGACGACGAAGGCGATGCCACCAAATGCAATCTGCTCGCTAAAAAATTGATCAGTCAGGATAAGGTTGTGGCGGTCATCGGACCCTCCGTGAGCGGTTTGAGCCTGGCAGTGGTCCCTGTTTTCGAGAAGGAGCAGACTCCCCTGATCTCCTGTGCCGCCAGCTATAAAATCGTCCACGACGAAAAAACCGGCAAACCCTATCCGTGGATTTTCAAGACGGCCCAATCGGACAGCCTGGCAGTGGAGGCCGTCTACACCCAGATGCAGAAGATGGGCATCCGTAAAATTGCCATTATCAGTGTCACCGAGGCGTTCGGCGCCAGCGGCCGCGAGGAGTTGCTGCGGCTGGCCCCGGCATACAAGATAGAGATCCTCGCCGACGAGAAGTACGGCCCCAAAGATACCGACATGATGGCCCAGTTGACAAAAATCAAGGGCTTGGCGCCCCAGGCCATCATCAACTGGTCGGTGGGCCCCTCCCAGGTCACCGTAGTGCGCAACTGGCGCGATTTGGGCATGGAAAAGATTACTTTCTTCCAGAGCCATGGCTTTGGCAGCCGGAAGAATATCGAACTGGCCGCCGGTGCCGCCGAAGGCGTTTACTGCCCGCTGGGCGCCTGCAACATCGCCGAGGTGCTGCCCGTCGGTCATCCCCAGAAACAGGTCACCATGGAGTACATGAACGATTACAAGGCTAAGTACAATGAGCCCCTCAGCTCGTTCGGCGGTCATGCCTGGGACGCCATGAACCTTTTGGCCGACGCGCTCAAAGCCGTCGGTCCCGATAAAGCAAAAATCCGTGCCTATCTGGAGACAAAGAAGGGCTTCGTCGGGCAGCACGGCGTGTTCAACTTCTCCGCCGACGACCATAACGGATTGACCAAAGAGGCTTTCCAGATGGTGGTAGTCAAAGGCAGTGACTGGGCGCTGGCCAACTAATTTCCTTTTGACAACTATTTAACCAAGGGTGGTCGCTTGCCGGACCACCCTTGGTTTCTGTCTGAGCTGAAAGTGCTGATGGAATCATTCTCTTTTACAAATCAGATGTTCCAATTCATCGTCACCGGGCTGACTGTCGGCGCCATCTACGCTATGGTGGCCATCGGTTTCAACATTATTTACAATGTGACGGAGATCATCAATCTGGCCCAGGGCGAATTCGTGATGCTCGGCGGCCTGATGATGGTGTTCGCCCACGTCTCCCTGGGGTTGCCGCTGGTATTGGCCTTTCCGGTCACCGTCGGGACGGTCACGCTGGTGGGCATCCTGTTGGACCGGCTGGCCATCCGGCCGATCCGCAAACCTTCGGTGATGACCCTGATCATCGCCACCGTCGCCGCTTCGATCATCATCAAAGGGGTGGCCATGCTCATCTGGGGCAAATCCCCCTATGATCTTCCGGCCTTTTCGGGACGCACACCCATCGATATCGGCGGCGTGATCATTCAGCCGCAGTACCTGTGGGTCATTGGCTTCCTGGTGGTGGTGGCCGTGGGACTGACGTTTTTTTTCAACCGCACCATTTTGGGCAAGGCCATGGGGGCCTGCGCCGATAACCCCGACGCCGCCCGTCTGGTCGGCATCAATGTCCGGCATATGGTGCTGCTCTCCTTTGCCCTCTCGGCCGCCATCGGGGCGGTGGCCGGCCTTACCTTGACGCCCATTGCCTTGATGGATTACGACCGCGGGGCCATGCTCGCCATCAAGGGGTTCGGTGCGGCTATTCTCGGCGGTTTGGGCAGTTTTCCCGGCGCTATTCTGGGAGGCTTGATCCTGGGACTGATCGAATCGCTGAGCGCCGGTATGCTGGCTTCCGGCTATAAAGATGCCTATGCCCTGATTATCCTGCTGGCCGTGCTCTTCTTCCGGCCCAGCGGCATCCTGGGCAATTTGGAAGTGACCCGGTTTAAAAGGTTTTGACTATGCTGCGGATCCACAAAGCGCCAATTCTCGCCGGAGCGCTCTTCATACTCGTTTTCCCCTGGGTCACCTCCCGGATACCGGCCATCGAGCACTATCCGGATTTGATGGTTTTTGCCGGTATCTACGCGCTGATTACCATCGGCTTGAGCCTGCTGATGGGGTATGCCGGCCAGATCTCGCTGGGCCATGCAGCCTTTTTCGGCATCGGCGCCTACGTGTCGGGCATCCTGACCACCCAATACGGTTTGAATCCCTGGTTGTGCATGCTCCTGGGCGCCCTGGCCGCCGCAGCCGTGGCCGCCGCTGTGGGCGCCCCGTCGTTGCGCCTCAAAGGCCACTATCTGGCTATGGCCACCCTGGCCTTCGGCATCATCGTCAATATCGTCTTCAGGGAAGAGGCGCGCTGGACCGGCGGCCCGGATGGCATGATCAATATCCCCGGGCTGACGCTCTTCGGTTATGCGTTGAATTCGGTCAACAAATACTACTATCTGGTGTGGGCGGTTGTGGCCGCCGTCTTTCTTTTTACCGTCAATTTGATCCAATCACCGGTCGGAAGGGCCTTGCGGGCCATTCACACCAGCGAGCCGGCCGCCGCGGCCATGGGCATCCCCATTTCGCACTACAAGGTGGTGGTGTTCACCTTTTCGGCCGTGCTGGCCGCCTTGGCCGGCAGCCTCTATGCCCACTACATGAACTTCATCAACCCCGCCACCTTCGATCTCTTTTTCTCCATCAAGCTGATCATCATGATCGCCCTGGGGGGGATGCACAGTATATGGGGCGCCGTGATCGGTGCCATCCTGGTCGCCTTTCTGAGCCTGGAGTGGTTGCACTTTTTCGAAGAGTTTGAAATCGTGGTCTATGGCGCGGTGCTGCTGCTGGTCACCATCTTTCTGCCCGGAGGGATAGTGGGCGTCCCGGCCAAACTACTGGCGCGGATGAGGAGATAAACGGTGTCAACGCAACTTGCCGTCGATCCCATTCTGGAAATCGAAGAGCTGGTCATGGCCTTCGGCGGGTTGACGGCGCTGATGAATATCAACCTGCGCGTGCCCAAAGGGCGGATCAAGGCTGTGATCGGGCCCAATGGCGCCGGTAAAACCACGCTCTTCAATATCATTACCGGTGTGTTCCCGCCCACCGAAGGCCAGATCCGTTTCAACGGCTATACCATCAGCGACCGCAAACCCCATCAAATCGCCGAGCTGGGCGTATCGCGGACATTCCAGACCGTCGAGCTTTTCAACAACATGAGCGTACTGGAAAATGTGATGGTCGGCCGCCACCTGCGCATCCGCAGCCCGTTTCTCGGCTGTGGGTTGAGCCTTCCGTCCGTGCGCCGCCAGGAAAAGGAGCTGAAAGCCCAGGCTATGGCCCTGCTCGATTTTGTTGGCCTGGCAGCCAAGAGCGACATTATGGCCGACGCACTGCCACTGGGAGAGCGCAAGATCCTGGAGATCGGCCGGGCCCTGGCCACCGATCCCCAGTTGGTTTGTCTGGACGAACCGGCCGCCGGCCTGAACGAGACCGAAACCGAAACGGCCGCGCGTCTGATCCAGGCCATCAAGCAACGCGGTATCACCGTGCTGCTGGTCGAACACGACATGAAGATGATCATGGATATCTCCGACGAGATCACCGTGCTCAACTACGGGGAGAAGATCGCCGAGGGCACGCCCAAAGAGATTCAGAACAACCCGCTGGTCATCCAAGCCTATCTGGGGGATGGAATTGGGTTTGTATGAGATAAGATGAAAGTGGAAAGTGGAAAGATGAAAGTTCTGGAACGCAAGTAGTGAAGCTGGAAAATTATGCTCGAAATCATAAAACTCAGCGCCGGTTACGGTCCCATTCCCGCCATCCGGGAGATCTCCCTGGAGGTGCCGGAGGGACGCGTGGTGTCGATCATCGGAGCCAACGGCGCCGGTAAATCGACCCTGCTGAAAGCCGTTTCCGGGCTCAACGCCAACAAAAGCGGCCGCATCATGTTCAAGGGCCGGAATATCACCGAACTGCCGGCCGACCGTATTGTCGGCTTAGGCCTCTCCCAGGTGGCCGAGGGGCGCCAGATCTTCGCGCACATGAGCGTGGCCGACAATATCCAGCTGGGGGCCTACTTGTACTACCGGCGCGCCAACCGTGCGGAAATTCGGGAGCGCATCGATCAAGTGTACACCATGTTTCCCATTCTGGCCAAACGCGCCAAGCAGATCGCCGGCACGCTCTCGGGCGGCGAGCAGCAGATGCTGGCCATCGGCCGGGCTTTGATGACGCGGCCCAAACTGCTTCTGCTGGATGAACCGTCCATGGGCCTGGCCCCGATCGTCGTGCAAGAGATCTTCCGCACCATCGAAAAGCTCAACGCCATGGGCATGACTATTTTACTAGTCGAGCAGAACGCGCGCGCCGCGCTGCAGATCGCCGATCTGGCCTATGTCCTGGAGACCGGCCAGGTGGTTCTGGACGGACCGGCGGCCAAGCTGCTCAACGATCCCAAAGTGAAAGCCGCCTACCTCGGAGAATAGCATGGACGACGATGTCAAAAAAAAGACCCAAGCGACGGCCGCACTCTACTTCAAGGGGATTACCGAGGAAAAACCGGTGGACCTGTGGCGCGCCTTCGATCCCGAACTGGGCAAGCAGTTTTCGCTCTTCATCACCGGACGTTTATACGGACGGGAGAAGATCTCCCACCCCACGCGCCAGTTGGTCACCGTGGCCGTGCTGACCGTGCTGGGCCGGTCCGAAGAGCTCAAGCTGCACATCCTGGCCGCGCTCAATGTGGGCTGCACGCCCCAGCAGATCGCCGAAGTGATTTTTCAAACCTTTACCTACGCCGGCATTCCCACGGTCAATATGGCCCTGAAAGTTTTGCGGGATGTCTTGCGGGAGAAAGGGCTGTGGCCCCTGGAGAAGCAGGGGTAAGAGAAAAGAGGTTTATATAAAAACCCCATAGGTTGGAGAAAAACGCATGCGACCCTATTTCAAAAAGATGAATGCCTTCGGCCGGGCGCTCAATCCAGGCCAGATCAAAAGCGCCCAAGAGAATGTCGCTCAACTCAGAAAAGTGGAAGCCCAGGTGGACGCGGCCGTGGAGAAGGTCAAAAACGCGGGCTTCTCCACCGAAGAGATCAACGCCCGGGGTCAATTGACCGTTTTTCAGCGCCTCAAATACCTGGTGGACGAAGGCACCTGGTGCCCGTTGCACACCCTGTTCAACCCCGAAGACAATGTGGAGGGTACCGATAACGTCATCGACGGCCTGGGCAAGATTTCCGGCAAATGGGCCGTGATCATCGGCTTTGACAACAAGGTGATGGCAGGCGCCTGGCTGCCCGGCCAGTACGAGAACATTTTGCGCGTCACCGACCTTTCCACGCGCTTCAACATCCCGCTGGTCTGGTTGATCAACTGCTCGGGCGTTAAACTCACCGAGCAGGAGAAATTCTACGCCAACCGGCGCTGCGGCGGTACCCCCTTTTTTCGGCACGCCGAGCTGAACCAGCTGGGTATCCCCATTCTGGGCGCCATCTACGGTACCAATCCGGCCGGCGGCGGCTACCAAGGCATCAGCCCCACCGTACTGTTCGCCCACAAGGATTGCAACATCGCCGTGGGCGGCGGCGGCATCCTCAGCGGCATGTCGCCCAAAGGTTCGTTCGACGAAGAGGGCGCAGAGATGCTCATCAAAGCAGCCAAGCAGTTCAAGGCCGATCCGCCCGGCAGCGTCGATGTACATTACGACCAGACCGGCTTTTTCCGCTACAAGTACGAAACCGAAACCGAAGTGCTCGACGGCGTCAAGGAGTTCATGCGCGACATGCCGGCCTACAATCCCAAATTCTTCCGCGTCGCCGACCCGGTCGAGCCGCTGTTCGATGCCGAAGACCTGTACACTCTGGTTCCTTTCAATCAGAAGCAGATCTACGATTTCGACGAAGTGCTGGCGCGCCTGGTGGACGGCAGCGAGCACATGGAGTTCAAGCCCGGCTACGGTCCGGAAATCTACACCGGCCTGGTCAAAATGGACGGTTTTCTGGTGGGCGTCATCGGCAACCGCCAGGGTTGGCTGGGGGAGAACTATCCCGAATACGCCGACTATTCCGGTATCGGCGGCAAAC
Source organism: Desulfatitalea sp. (assembly GCA_049287895.1). Taxonomy (GTDB): domain Bacteria; phylum Desulfobacterota; class Desulfobacteria; order Desulfobacterales; family Desulfosarcinaceae; genus Desulfatitalea. Next base: position 214 of record JBAQGR010000403.1, on the reverse strand, counting down.
TCTACCGCCAGGGCCTCATCAAGATGAGCGAGTTCGTCACCCTGTGCAGCCGCGACCGCGTGCCCGTGATCTGGTTCCAGGACACCTCGGGTATCGATGTGGGCGACATCGCCGAAAAGGCCGAAGTGCTCGGCCTGGGCCAGTCGCTGGTTTACTCGATCCAGCAAAGCGGCGTGCCCATGATGCTGGTCGTTCTGCGCAAAGGCACGGCCGC
>JBAQGR010000402.1:0-3373 GCA_049287895.1 Desulfatitalea sp. | reverse complement strand
TGGTCTCTTGCGCCACTGTCACCGCGTTGCGGTAAGCTTTGGGCTTTTCGACGATCGCATAGCGCTGGGTGCACAACATGTCCGCGACTTTGACAAACACCGTGCGGTCGTCGTAGCGGAAGACCGGCTCATGGCACAGACTGTGCTCGGCCAAAAAGGCCCGTGCGTGCAGGCGGGTGTAAAAATCGTTGTACTGCGCGCAGCTCTCCAGCCAGCTGATGGCGTCGTGCCGGTCTTTCAAGAGCTTGAGTTTGACATCGGCGATCTCCCGGCGCGACAGGCCCGGCCGCTGCACGTAGTAATGACGGAAACCATCTTGCAGCCACAGGATGTGTTTGCGAAAATATTGCGAATAAAGGTTCACTGGCGCTACCCGTTGAGGATGATCTTGGCACCGTTGATCGAGACGATGCCGCTGGCGTCGATGGTGATGTTGCCGTTGACTTTGAGCACGTAGTTGGCCGAGACCTTGTGGGTGAAGCCGGCACCGTTGGTGTGGCTTTCGCTGTTTTGGACCTTAACCGCGCGGCCCCCGCCGATCTCCACGGTTTCGGCGCCTGTTTTCACGGTGATCGAGCGGTTCTCCTCCACCGTGACCTGCTGATGGCGCTTGACCGTCGTGGACATGTCGTTTTCCACCACTTCGTCCTGGTCCTTGGCCGCATGGGTGGAAAACACTTCCTGGTCGGTCAGGTCCTCGAAACAGATTTCGTTATAACGGCCCCGGCCTTTGGGGGTGGACCAGGTGACGATGGCGCTTTTACTCTCTTCGCGGGCTTGGCGGTGGGGCGACCTGTTCAGGTTGTGATAGACCCGGCCGATGATGATCGGCCGGTCCGGGTCGCCGTCGGTGAAGCCGACGATCACCTCCTGGCCGATCCGTGGAATAAAACTGGCGCCGTAGTTCGATCCGGCCCAACCTTGCGATACCCGCATCCAGCAGGACATATCGCCGTTGCGCTTGTTGCTGTCGCGCCGGTCGAAGGGAAACCGGACCTTGACCATGCGGTTGCCCTTAACATCGGTATGAATCTCTTTGCCCGCCGGGCCGGAGACAATGGCCGTAAAGGTGCCCGACATGACCGGCTTGGCGGTGAGCCGTTGCGGCCGATAGGGGATTGCGTACGCGATACAGGAGAACTCATTGGCGTAACTGTCCTCTGTGCCGGCTCCCGATTCCAGCGATTGTACGGCTTCGTGGGTCACGTTGGTGAGCACATACTCCTTTGCGTTCATGGGCTTGATGTAATAGTCCGCCAGCGTGAATAGGTATCCCGGACAAAAAGAGCGGCAGTTGCCGGTCCCCAAGATCGTTGACCGTATTGCATCCTGCGCCTGCATCCGTACTATCGCACGCTGCGTCCCTTCGGAACCGCATGTTTTGTATCCGCCCGGATATTCATAGCGCTCACCCACGGCGCACGGATTGTGCGCGGTAGTTCGCATGACCGTCATGTCATTATTGGGGAATTGAAAATTGTAATCGCGGGCCGCATATTTTGATACGGCCAAGCGGTTTTGCACCTGCAAGCCGTTGATTACTTCCTTGTCGAAAACGCCACCCAGGCTTTGTTGGAACGAGATGGTCTGCTTCGGACCCTGGGCATGGGGTTTGAGCTTTGCGGGCGTGTCGCCAAAGACGAGGGTATGCTTGCCGTTTTGATGTTCGAAGAAATAGAAGATGCCTTCATCTTCGCAGAGGCGGCTGATGAAATCAAGGTCCGATTCATTGTACTGCAAGCAGAATTCGCGCTCTGCATAGGCACCGACATCCAAGCGAAAATCGATCGGATCGTTGATGCCCTTCGAACGTAGCGCGCCTAGGCTGAGTACTTCCGAAACAATCTCTTTTACCGATAAATCCTGGTAAATGCGGCAGTCGTGGCATTGGGTGAGTTTCCAGAGCGCCGGCGCCATGACCGCCGAATACTCGCGGCAGCCTTCACTTTGTCCAATGGCGGCCGGCATGAATGCGACGATGATACCGTTGAAGAAGCGTTCGGAGCGGTCGGCGGAGCGGATGGCCACGGTCACGCTTTTCCCGGCCAGTTGATCGAAAGTGATATCGGATTTTTCCGAAGCCAGTTGCAGATCGAAGAGGAACGGTTTGGAGAGACTTTCGGTGCCCGTGAATGACAAGACCACAAATGTGTTTTCATCCAGGGGTGTAGTGATCCTCATCAACCGGTCCGTTTGTGAAAGACCCATCGGGTTGCCTCCATGTCGGTGTTGAGAAAAAGCGGTTGGTGAACGAAGCCCAAGGCGCGGCCTGCCGCCGGCATTCCCGTGCGCCGAATCCGGCCCCCCCGGGGAAGGTATGCGGCCGGTTGCGCAGCAAGAAAATTGGGCACTACCGCACGATTCTGGCGGTCACCAGATAGCTTTTTGTCCAAAATTTATTGATTGCAATACGGGTCGTCTTTGGCCGAATCTACAAGTGCGGCGGGGAGAGGGGTGATCGTATATCCATAAAAAAATTCAACAGGAACTCGAGATTTTCCGCCACATTTGGAAGCCTTTGTTGGATCGGATAATATCGGCCAGCGCATCCATAAAGAATTTGTAGCGGGATGTCAAATCCAAAAAGCGTAGACTTCGGCCCTGTTGGGATTGTTCGGTTCGTGATGACTGCGCTTATCCCAGCACCTTTTGAAGGTCGGTCAGGCGCGCGATGCGAAAATCGCAGACGGCCGCCGCCAGCCGCGGCTCATCGTGGGGGTCGAGCAGTGCCGTGAGCGCGCCGGCGGCCCGGCCGGCCTGGCAATCGAAGATAAAATCACCTACCATCAAAATCTCTTCGGGTCGCACGCCCAGCAGATGTGCCGCATACAGGACGCCTTCGCCGCTGGGCTTTGGCGCCGGAGGGTCGTCGCGAGTGACGATCAGATCGAAGGTTTGTGGACCGATGGGATTGAAGTTTTGCAAGGCGCGCAACACCGATGCCCGGCTGTTGCGGGTGAGAATGGCCACGGCCACGTGTCGTCCCTTGAGCCACGTCACCATCTCCTGGGCGCCCTCGTTGGGCCGGGAGCGTTGGGCGGCCTGGGTTTCGAAGAAAGTCAGGCGATCGTGGGCCGCTTGCCGCCGGCTTGGGTCGGTAACGGTGTCGATGAATTCAAGCAGGGCCTGATCCAACGGGCATCCCAGATCATTCTTGATGGCCGGAAAATCCAGGGCACCCGGTACGGTGAGGGTTCCATCGAAATCGAAAAGTACGGCGCGGATGGTCTTGGGGTGGGACGGCATGTCGGCCTTTCCCGGGCGGCTCGCCAAGTGGCGGCCGGCGCGGATTGGGTTTGTCTTTCCTTAGCCCAGGTCGGTGTTCGGGTCCATAAAAAAGTATAGACAACCCGTAGCCGCCTGCCTATAAGAG
>JBAQGR010000401.1:0-3098 GCA_049287895.1 Desulfatitalea sp. | reverse complement strand
GTGTGGCAGGCCGTGGACGAACAGGCGCGCCCTTTGCTGCAAAAAGGCAAGACGCTGATCAAATACCAACAGGATCAGCCTCACGAGTATTGGGTCCTACCATCCAGCGTGCTGCCGCTGGACGCCGCCAGCCCGCCTCCCAAGCCCCGAACGTCCCGAACAGCCAAAACAAAGGACCACGCGGAGAGCGACCTTACCGCCATTACACCCGAAGCGTGTGCCGGCGCTATCTGCATCTACACCGATGGCGCTTGCTCCGGCAACCCAGGGCCGGCCGGTATCGGCGTGGTGCTGCGCTACAAGGAAAAATGCAAAGAGATTGCGCGCCATATCGGCAATGCCACCAACAACATCGCTGAATTGGAGGCGATCAAGGCCGGCCTGCAGGCGGTCCGAAATCACGACCTGCCGGTGATCGTATTCACCGACAGCAGTTATGCCTTGGGTTTGTTGAGCAAGGGATGGAAGGCCAAACAGAACACGGCCCTGGTCGAAGAGATCCGGCGACTGGTCCAATCTTTCCCGCGGTTGCGGTTTGTAAAAGTCAAAGGCCATGCCGGGCATCCGGACAACGAACGGGCCGACCGTTTGGCGGTCCAGGCGATCCAGGGCCCGCGATGATCCTGAGCCGGCACGGACGGAAATGAGAATTGAAAAGCCCGTGCAACCTGCGGCCGGTGGTGACAAAAAAACCCCTCGGCCCGGTCACGATCAGGGGCAAGGGGTTTAAGCGGACGTCGGATATTGGAAGATTAAGCTTTTTCGGACTTGAGCGTCTCGATCTCTTTTTTCAGATCATCGATCTCTTGTTTGTACTTGACCGGTTCTTCGGTGCTCTCGGTCGCACCACCTTCGTCTTTTTTCCAGGAGTCCTTCAATTCATCGAAGCCCAAGTAAATGGCCAGTCCGCCACCGAGCAAGAGCATGATGGGAATTGCACCGGCCAAAAGCTGAAGAAATGCAGGGAACCAAACAGTCAGGCCGATAAGCCCAACGACTGCCGCGACTGCGCCACCAATCAATGTTTTCATAAAACACCAACCTCCTTTAGTTTTGCCTATAAGTCACTATCGTTACCTTAAAAAAACGTTACCCGGGGAAGATTCAACAACTATTTTCTGGACAATCGCTGCATAAGGCAGGCGTTGAAGAGTTGGAATTACCATAAGCCCCTGGTCCGCGCAAGCTTATTTTTAGAGTCTCTCCGAATGGATTTAAGCTTGAAAACAAAGGGTTTTATGCCCCCTTGGCCATCATCGTGCCGGGGGTCGCGGCTGCATTTGCAAATGTGTATCGATTCTGTTAGTTTTCGGCTCTATTATAGCATCGTTCTTTTTTGGCTCGCATCCAATCGATTTTCAACCGACCTCAAAGGTAAATGTTCATGCCGACACCTGACAATACAACTCCGCGCCCATGGGGTGACCGCTGGCGCAAATTCATAGCGGGGTTGCTCAAAGGCACCCATAACCACTTTCTGTTTTACTTGCCGTCCCGCACCGGTCTGGTGGCCTGGCTGCTGGAGCGTTTTTTCAACGGCGTCACCATCGAGCGGCCGCACCTGGAGATTCTGCGGCAGCTGCCGGCAAACGCCGTGCTGATCTATACGATCAAATATAAAAGCTATTTTGAATACCTGTGCTATCACACGCGCTTTCGCCGGGAAAAAGCGCCGGTACCCGAACTGGCCTTCGGCCTGCGCCCCTGGCTTTTTCAACCTTTGAGCCGCATCGGGCGCAACATTTTGGCCCACCTGGATTGGTGGCTCACCCGGCACCAGTGGCTGGACCCTTACGCCAATGGCTACTGGCGACAGGAGTTACTCGGCGGTATGGCGGCCGTGCTGCCGCTGGTGGAAAAGCACGGCTTCTATCGCCGGTTTGTCAAAGCGCAAACCGACCCGTTGCGCTTTCTCATCGAATTGCAAAGATCCTGCGACCAGCCCATCTACCTGATCCCCCACCTGATGTTTTTCAGCAAGAGCCCGGCCCCGGCCTATCCCCGGCTGCGCGATGTGTTCCTGGGGACCGAGCAACGTCCCGGCCTGATTCGCCGCATGCTGATTCTTTTTCGCACTCCCGGCAAGGTGTTCGTGGAGATTTCTCAACCGCTGGATCTGCGCCGCTTCATCGAAACAGCCGAAAAGTCGGAAGACAATCCGGAATACCAGGCCCTGATGCTGCGCCGCCAATTGCTCGTGCAGCACAACCGCCACCGCCAGAGCATTACCGGACCGGTGGTCAAATCCCACGAAGAGTTCAAGGAGAGTATTCTCTCCAGCCAGCGGCTGCGCCAATTCGTGACGCAGTATTCGGAAAGCCGCAAACAATCGCTGCATGAGGTGCGCAAGCAGGCCGATGGTTACCTGGACGAGATCGCCGCGAAATACAACCACTTTTTCATCAGCTGCGCCTGCATGCCGGTCAGTTGGCTGCTGGAGACGATGTTCGACGGCATCATGGTGGACAAAGAGGGGCTCCAGCGCATCAAGGCCATGTCCCTGAAAGGGCCTCTCATTTTGGTCCCCTGCCATAAGAGCCACATGGACTACCTGATCCTCTCGTACATCTTCTTCACCCACAACATGCCCGCGCCACACACCGCCGCGGGCAAGAACCTCTCTTTCTGGCCCATGGGTGCCCTGTTCCGGGCCGGCGGCGCATTCTTCGTCCGGCGCTCTTTCGGCGGCGCGGTGGTCTATTCCAAAGTGTTTTCCGAGTATATTTTCAAGCTGCTCGAAGAGGGCTTCAACATCGAGCTGTTCATCGAAGGCGGCCGCAGTCGCTCGGGCAAGCTGCTGATGCCCAAGCTCGGTCTTTTGACCCTGCTCTTGAGTGCCTTCAAGGAGCATGCCTGCCCGGACATGATCTTCGTGCCGGTGTTCATCGGATACGACCGGGTGCTGGAGGAGACCGCCTACCTGCAGGAAGTGACGGGCGGCAAGAAAGAACCGGAGAACATCTCCCAGATGCTCAAGGCGCGCCGCTTCCTCAAGCGGCGCTACGGCAAGATCTACATCAACTTTCACGATCCCATCTCCCTCAAGGAACTGCTGCAGGAAAATAACGCTTCCCTGGACGACATGCCCACCAAAGACC
>JBAQGR010000400.1:0-7985 GCA_049287895.1 Desulfatitalea sp. | reverse complement strand
CTGTCCACATCGGTAAAGCTGCGTTTGTGGGTGCCCAAAACGCACAGGGAGCCGATGGTTTTGCCTTTGCAGTTTACCGGATGGCCCAGATAGCATTGAAACCCGTGGCGGCTGACCGACGGGTCGCTCAGAGCAAAGGGGGTTTGCTCCAAGTCTTCAATGACCACCGTTTCCTGGTCCGCCTTGAGAGTGGCTTCATAGCAAATCGCTCCCTCATGTTTTCCAGAGGGGGTAAAATCGGAGGGTAGATTGCATCCGGCCCAACATTTCAGGGAGCCGGTGCGGCTATCGATGCGATTGTACATGGCGGTGGTGCCGTCCAGAAGCTGGCATGCCTGCTGTACGATGATGTGGATGTTCTGATCCGGGTCCGAGCCTAATAAGCTGAATAGGTTGCTCAGATTCTTAATCTTCTCATCAATGTGCGGCTCACGGCGCTCCTGGGACGGCAGCTTCTCTTTTTGGGGATCTGCGGTGTGCGTCATAGCCGTTGCCTCTGGGTTGAAGAGTATAGCAGAACCATATGCTCATTTCATATTGGGCTTGAAAATTCAAGAAAAAAGCGCGAATTAAATATTCTTTAATAGCAGTTGGTTAACTTTACTATTCGGGGGAACATATCAATTTGATAGGGATGTGCGGCCGGCGCCCCCTCTATTTCCGTTCCCCGACCGGCCTTCGGGGAGGCTGCCAGCCGCATAGGGAAGGCCAACGCAAGCGTCCCTGATTTGTTTGCAAATTCTTGTATTCGTGGCAAAAAGGCGATACGTCCGTGTCGGCTTTGGCACGGCAATAAGAAATGGGGGGAGTATGAAACTGATCCGTTTAGGGCCCGAGGGACAGGAGCGGCCCGGGTTGTGGCAGGCGGACGGCATTGTGGATTTGCGCGCCCTTTTTCCAGAGATTCCCGATATCGACGCGTCGTTTTTCCGGCAGGGTTGGCCGCAGCGGCTGGTCGGCTTGAAAGCGCCCGGTCGCAAGCTGGAGGTGCGTTGGGGCAGCCCCATCACCCGGCCGTCCAAGATCATTTGCCTGGGCAAAAACTATATGGAGCACGCCAGGGAGGGCGGTTTAGATGCCCCGGCCAGCCCGCTGATTTTTTGTAAAACCCCCAACACCCTCAACGGTCCGTTCGATCCGGTGCTGCTGCCCCAAAGCTCGGGTCAGATCGATTGGGAGGTGGAACTGGCCGTGGTGATCGGAGTGGAGGGCAAACGCATCGCCAAGGCGAACGCCCTGGCGCATGTCGCCGGGGTGACCGTGATGAACGATGTCTCCGGCCGCCAGGCCCAGTTCGCCGATTCCCAATGGTTTCGGGGAAAGTCCTTCGACACCTTCGCCCCCCTGGGGCCGGCCCTGGTGACCCTGGACGAGATCGGCGATCCCCACGACTTGCGGCTCACCTCCAAGCTCAACGGAAACTTGATGCAGGACGGTCATACCCGCGACCTGATCTTCGATCTGCCCACCATGATCGCCAATATCAGCGAAGATATCACCTTGCGGCCCGGAGATGTGATCTCCACCGGAACGCCGGCCGGCGTGGGCATCTTCCGCAACCCGCCGGTGGTGATTCAGGAAGGGGACGAGGTCGAGTGCTGGGTGGAGAAGATCGGGGCCATCCGCAACCGGTTTGTGCAGGGGTGAGAAGTAGAAAGTAGAAAGATGAAAGTGGAAAGTTGAGGTATTCTCTCTTATTGGGTGAGATAACTTTCGGATAGCAGACGGGCTACGGTGTCGGCGCCGTTTTCTTCTGGTGGCCGGCTGCGGGGGAGTTGGAGCAGTTCGGGCAGCCGCGTCAGCCACTGACCGTCGTTATACGCCTGGACGCTCACGGGGCAGGCGGAAAGGTGGGCCTGGATGAAGCGTTCCAGGGCCGGCGATTCGGGCGATTGGGGCCGGGCGATATAACCGAAGGGGGTGCCGGTGTGATAGGCTTCGGCGATGGTGCTGTAACCGGCCTTGCCGATGAGCAGGTCGGCGGCGCGCAACAGGTCGGGGTGGAAATAGCTGGAATGGGTCGGCAGCAGGATCACCTTTGGGTGGGGGCTGACCATGTTGTCCGCGCCGGGGATGACGATGTAGGGGTCGACGTCCGCGGGCAGGCGCGCGAGGAATTGAAATTGATCCGGTATCCCGCCCATGGAGACCAGCACCATGCGGGCGTCGGCGGGGATCTTCAGGCGTCGGCGGATCTCTTCGGGCCGGGTGCGCGCGGCACGGGCGATGGGCGCCACCCGCACGGCTCCGTCTACGGGGCGACAGAGCGGCTCGGTTTGGATGCGCAGATTCACCTGGGCGTAGGTGCGGTTGAAAAAGAGGGCATGCGCTTTCAGATCGGGCACTGCATCGAGGTAAGGTTCGTAGATAAAGTCCCAGGTGAAGTTTTCAATAAGCACGCACGGCAACCGCGCGCCTTGGGCCACGGCCACGCCCAATGCGGATATGTCGCAGATCACCAGCCCGCAGCCCAAGCGGCCCACCGTTGCGATCAGGTCGTCGATCCAGCGCGGATCCCATGGCCGCCAGGCGTTCAGGGCCCGGCCGGTGGCTGCGGGATCTTCTTCCAGGGGCGAGCGCTGTACCATACCGATATCGGCCCGTACCGCGTGATAGCCGAAGCGGTCCGGCAGCGAATCGGCGAAGATCCATTGGGGGCAGTCGGTGAAGAGCTCGAAGCGCACGCCGGGCCGCACGCGCGCCAGGGCGGCCATCACCGCCGCCGCCCGGCTGGCGTGGCCGAAGCCGTGATAGCTGATGAAGTAGGCGATTAAGGCTTTGTTCATGATCGCTCTGCAATAAAGAAGTGGGGGCAAAAAGTCAAAGGCGGAGTTTTCGCTCAGACTATGGAAAGGCGTCCGGGTCCGGCGATTGACACTATCGGTGCCAGCCTCTATAGTGGCCGTACTCGGGGTTACGGGTGAAAAAGCATTCCCGCTGCGGTTTTCCTCGCGGCCCTGATCGCATCCATCCCTATTGCGCATAAAACCTCAATGAAAGCATGCATCATGAACCGTCCATTTTACTTCGGAGCGCTTCTGGTCGTCGGATTGCTGGCCATGTGCCTTTCGGCCACGGCCGCCATGGGGCCGGGCGAGGTGCCGCCCGAGCTGGAACGCTGGCAGGCGTGGGCCCTGCATGGTCAGCGGGAAGCGCTCTGCCCCAACCACTATAATAATGGTGCTGTGATGCGCTGCCAGTGGCCGTCGCGTCTCAAGTTGGAGGTATCGGCCACGGGCGCGGCCTTCGAGCAGCGCTGGCTGATGTTCGCCGACGGCTGGGCCGCCTTGCCGGGCGGCGAGACCCTGTGGCCCGACAGCGTGGTGGTGGATGGCCAATCCGCGGCCGTGGTGGAGCGCAACGGGGTGCCGGTGGTGCGCTTGACGCCCGGCGAACATCGCATTCAGGGGCGTTTCTCCTGGCGGCGGATGCCCGAGATGCTGCCTGTGCCCCCGGCCTTGGGATTGCTTTTCTTATCCATCGACGGGCGCGAGGTGCGTCTGCCGGTGATCGATGCCGAGGGACGGTTGTGGCTGCGGGAAGGTTCGGCTGTGGACAACCGTGCCGATGAGCTCAAGGTGCAGGTGTTCCGCCTGCTCGACGACAAGGTGCCCATGCAGGTGACCACGCTGCTGCGCCTGGATGTCTCGGGCAAATCCCGCGAGATCGATCTGGACCAAGTGCTTCTGGCCAACAGCACGCCCATGGCCCTGGATACTGCGTTGCCGGCGCGCATCGATGGGGACGGGCACCTGACGCTGCAAGCCAGGGCCGGGCGCTGGGAGGTGCGCATCCAGGCCCGTTTGTCCGGCCCCCAGTTCAGGATCGGCGCCGGCCCCTGCCCGCATGGCGAAGAGATTTGGTCGTTCCAACCGCGGCACGACTTGCGCATGGTGGAGATCCTGGATGTGCCGGCGGTGGAGCCGAGCCAGACCGAGATGCCGGTGGAATGGCGCTCGCTGCCGGCCTATCTGCTCAAGGCGCAGGCAAGCATGACCATCAAGGAAATCCGTCGGGGCGATCCGGATCCGGCCCCGGATCAGCTCTCCCTGACCCGCACCTGGTGGCTCGATTTCAATGGCCGCGGTTTCACGGTGCAAGACCAGATCCACGGTACCGTCCGCCGGCAGTGGTCGCTGGTCATGAATCCGCCCCTGGTGTTGGGCCGCGTCTCCGTGGGCGGGGAAGACCGGGTGATCACCGAGCAGGGCGACGAAAAGAAGATGGGCGTGGAACTGCGCCGCGGGCAGCTGGACCTGCAGGCCGATGCCCGCCTGCCGCAACGCGCCGGTGCCTTGTCGGCCGTGGGTTGGGACCACGATTTTCAGTCGGTCTCCGGCGTCCTGCACCTGCCGCCCGGCTGGCGCCTTTGGGCGGCCACGGGCGTGGATCAGGTGTCCGACACCTGGCTGCAACGCTGGTCCCTGCTCGACTTCTTCCTGGTGCTGATCATCGCCCTGGCGGTCTACCGGCTGCGCTCCTGGCGCTGGGGTGGCGCGGCCCTGATCACTATGGCCCTTATCTACCACGAGCCCGGCGCGCCGCGTTTGGTGTGGCTGCATCTTCTGGCCGTGCTGGCGTTGCTGCCGCTCTTGCCGGCGGGTTGGTTCAAACGATGGGTCGGTCTGTGGGGCATCGGCGCAATGGTGGTGCTGTTGGTGACGGCTGTGCCGTTCGTGGTGCAGCAGATCCGCTGGGGGCTCTATCCCCAACTGGCGCCGGCTTCCGATTACTACTCGTCGCGCATGGAGCAAGCGCAAAGCTACGATACGGAAGAAGTAGCGCAAGAAGAAGCGAAACCCGCTCCCGCGGCGGCGCCCGAAGAGAGCGACGCGACCATGGAAGCTGCGGGTGGGCGCGTGATGATGAAAGACAAGGCCGCCATCGCATCTTCCCGGCCGGATAAGCCCGGTAAGGTGGTGACGGTCGGGCAGCAGGATCCCGACGCCCTGATTCCCACCGGGCCGGGGTTGCCCGACTGGCGCTGGCAATCGGTCTCGCTGGGTTGGAGCGGTCCGGTGGCCAAGTCTCAGACCCTGAAATTCTATCTTCTCGGTCCCTGGGGCAATTTGCTGCTGGCGTTGGTGCGGGTGGGATTGCTGGCGATCCTCGTCTGGGTGCTGATCGACTGGCGGCCGTGGTGGGAGCGGTTGCGGCAGCGCTTGGGCGCCGGTGCCCTGGCGCTTGTGGCGCTGGTGTGCCTTGCGGGCTTGCGTCCGGCGACATCGGCTGCTGAAACCAACTCTTTTCCACCGCCGGCCCTGCTGGACGAGTTGCGCCAGCGGTTGTTGGCAAAGCCCGACTGTCTGCCGTATTGCGCCGATGTGGCCCGCATGGAGGTGACCGTCAGCGGCGACGATTTGCAGGTGATGCTCAAGGTGAACAGCGCCGGGCGCGTGGCCGTGCCGCTGCCGGTCAACCGCAAATCGTGGACCCCGGACCAGATCATGCTGGACAATGCGCCCATCGCCGGCCTTGCCCGGGACGGCGCGGGCCAGATGTGGGCCCTGGTGCCCGAAGGGTTGCACACCCTGGTGCTATTAGGCAACGTGAGCCAGGAGGGGGTGGTTCAGATCCCCTTGCCCCTGAAACCCCACAGCGCCTCCTATGCGGTGCAAGGCTGGCGCATGGAGGGTATCCACGATGACGGCAGCGTGGGCTCGAGCATTCAACTGATTCGCCTGCAGAGCGATACGGCGCCGAAGTCCGAGCTGCGCACCAGCGGCTTGCCGCCCTTTTTGCAAGTGGAGCGGGTGTTGCGACTGGGGCTCACCTGGCAGATAATCACTACTGTACGGCGGTTGACACCCACGGGCACACCTGTCGTGGTGGGCATTCCCCTGCTGGCCGGCGAATCGGTGACCACGGCCGGCATTCAGGTGGAGCAGGGTCAGGCGTTGATCAATATGGCGCCCGATCAGAAGGTGGTGACTTACAGCGCCGGTTTGAAAATCGAGCCGAAAATTCAGTTGGACGCGCCCCGGGCAGTGCCTTGGACCGAAACCTGGGTGTTGGAGGCCAGCGCCGTCTGGCATTGCGAGCTATCGGGGATTCCGGTGGTGCACCACCAGGATGGCGCCGGGCAGTGGCAGCCCCGCTGGCAGCCGTGGCCGGGAGAGCAGGTGATCATTGGGGTGATGCGCCCGCCGGCCGTGGCCGGCCAGATCAAAACCATCGACCGGGCCGATCTGGAGCTGACCCCCGGTCAGCGCTTCGGCCAGGGGCAGTTGCGTCTGAATGTGCGCAGCAGCCGCGGCGGGCAGCACACGGTGGAGCTGCCGCCCATGGCCAACTTGCAGCAGGTCACGGTCAACGGCCAAAGCCTGCCGGTGCAACAGGATGGCGCTTATGTGACCGTTCCGCTGCAACCGGGGATGCAAGAGGTGGCTGTGCAGTGGCAGCAGTTGGCCCCCTTTGCAATGTTCTACAAGGTGCCCCTGGTCAAGATCGGGCAAAACGGGGTCAACGCCCGGGTGACCGTGCAGATGCCGGAGAACCGCTGGACCCTGCTGATCGGCGGTCCCCGCTGGGGGCCGGCCGTGCTCTTCTGGAGCTATCTGCTCGCCATTGTCCTGGCAGCCCTGTTGTTGGGACGGGTCACGGTGACCCCCCTGAAAACCTGGCAGTGGTTGCTGCTGGGGCTGGGCTTGACCCAGATCCCGGCGCCCCTGGTCCTGTTGATTATCGGCTGGCTCCTGGTGTTGGGGCTGCGCGAACGCCACACCATGCCCGGCGGCTGGTTCGCTTTCGATCTGATCCAGATCGGCCTTGTGCTCTGGAGCGTAGCGGCCCTGGTGGCCTTGTTCGTGGCAGTGAAGGCAGGGTTGGTGGGCCAGCCGGATATGCAGATCGAGGGCAACGACTCCAATTTCATGGCGTTGCACTGGACCCAGGACCAGATTGAGGCCGGCATGCCCCAGCCCTGGGTCTTCAGCCTGCCGGTGTGGGTCTATCGCCTATTGATGCTCTCCTGGTCCCTGTGGCTGGCCCTGGCCCTGCTCGGTTGGCTCAAATGGGGCTGGCGCTGTCTGGGCAAGGAGGGGCTGTGGCGCAAGGTGGTGCTGCGGCGCGCCAAGCATTCGCCGGCGGCGTCTTCCGGGACCGAGACCGGCGCTTAAGCCGGTTTGTAACGCAAACGAATAACTTCAACTTGGCCGGTTTATGCTCCAGGAACTCTCCATTCGCAATTTTGCCATCATCGAGGACTTGACCATCCGTTTCGCAGCGGGGCTGACCATTCTCAGCGGCGAGACCGGCGCCGGCAAGTCGATCATCATCAATGCCGTAAACCTGCTGCTGGGCAGCCGCGCCTCGGCGGCCCTGATCCGCACCGGTGCCGAGACGGCCGAGCTGGAGGCCTTGTTCGACGTGCCCGCCCAAAGCCGCGTGGCCCAGGCCATGCGCGCAGCGGGCCACGATCCCTCCGAAGGGCTGATGGTCCGGCGGGTCATCTCGGCCAATGAACGCCACCGCATTTATATCAACGGCCGGCTGGCCACCATGCAGACCCTGGTGGATTTGACGGCCCATCTGGCCAGTATCTCCGGCCAGCATGCCCATCAAGGGCTGCTCAGGGAAGAAGAGCACCTGTCGATCCTCGATCAGTTCGGCGATCTGCTGCCGTTGCGCACGCAGTACGGCCAGGCTTATGCGGAAATGGTGCCGCTGATCCGCCGGGAGCAGGAGTTGTTGCGGCAACAGGCGCGCCAGGGAGAGCAGATGGAACTGCTGCGTTTTCAGCAGCAGGAGATTGCCGCGGCCGCACCCCTGGCCGGTGAGGACGAAGCTCTGGAAAAGGAGCGCTTGCGCCTGAAGAACGGCGAGACTCTGTTTCAGACGGTGCAACAGTGCGTGGATGGGCTCTATGCTGCGGACGGCGCGGCCTACGAAACCCTGGGCTCCCTGACCAAGGAGCTGGGCCGGGTGGGCCGCCTGGATGACCGTCTGGCGGTCAAGGCCAAAGAACTGGAGGAAGTACTTTTTCG
>JBAQGR010000399.1:0-7988 GCA_049287895.1 Desulfatitalea sp. | reverse complement strand
CGGGCGGCCGGGAAGCTCTGCACGGGGCGGCGACTCAGGCCGGCGAGGATCTCTCCGCCCAGATCGGCGGGGCGTGGTTCAAGCAAGCGGCCGTCGGCACCCGCCTGGAGTTGGTGGTCAAGGGGGTGGGAGGCAAGATCGCCAATTTCGTTAAATTCCGTGGCACCCTCAACACCGTGTCCGGCGTGGACAACCTGCTGCTCAAGACGATGATGCCCGACCAGGCGATTCTCACGCTCAATTATAAAGGCACGGCCCGGGCCCTGGCCGATGCCTTGGTGCCGCTGGCGTATGACGGTTTCACCGTCACGGTGGAGAGCGTGGAGGCTGAAACCATTCGATTGAAACTTGTACCGCGCTAGGCCCTCTATCTTTTTACTTTCGAGGCATCGCACCGAACTCATCTTCAGGAAGCTTTCTTGAAAAGATCCACCGCAACCATCAGCATACCGAACATTTTAACGGTGGTGCGTATTCTGTTGACGCCGCTGTTCGTGCTTTTACTGCTGCGCCAGCTTTATCCCAAGGCGCTGCTTGTTTTTGCCCTGGCCGGGTTGACGGACGGCCTGGACGGCTTTATCGCCCGCTATTTCAACCAGCGCACGGTGTTGGGGGCCTATCTGGACCCCACGGCGGACAAGCTGCTGCTCGTGTCGGCGTATGTCATGCTGGTGGTGCTGGATGTGATTCCCGACTGGGTCGCGGTGATCGTGATCACCCGGGATGTGATCATCGTGCTCGGGATCGTTATTTTGACCTTGACGGCCAAAACGTACGAGGTCCGGCACACCCTCGTGAGCAAATGTACTACCCTGTCCCAGATCGTGTTGGTGCTGCTCTCCCTGTTCGATCCCACTGGCGCAAAGCTCCAGGCCCTGCATGCCCCCTTGTGGTGGAGCACGGCCATTCTCACCAGCCTCTCCGGGCTGCACTACATCTATGTCGGCATGCATATCTTGCAGGAACCCGAAAAAAGCGGAAAGCCGGAAAGTTAAAGCCAAAAAGCTAAAGATAGTGCGTCTCGCCGTGCTTCAGATCCACCCAGCGGTCCAGTATTCCCTCTGCTTCCATCTCCCGGCGCAGGGCCATGGGCGGGAAATGGACCGGTTCGTCTCCCAGGCGGAAGGTGCCCCAGTGGACCACGATCAACTGTTTGGCCTGGAGCTGCTTGAAGGCTTCGACGGTTTCCCGGGGGTTCATGTGGCTGGGCGCCATGAACCAGCGCGGTTCATAGGCCCCCAAATTGATGATGGCCAGATCGATGTCGAATTGCCGGCCGATCTCGTGGAACCCATCGAAAAAGGCCGTGTCGCCGGATATATAGATGGTTTTGCCGGCCGCGGTCTTGATCAGGTAGGAGCCCCACAGCGCGCGGTTGGGCCCGGTGATGGGGTTGCGCATGGTCCAGTGGTTGCAGGGCAGGAAGGTGATTTCGCGCCGGCCGTCGGTGTACACGTCGTACCAATCCATTGGGGTGCGCCGTTTCATCTCCAGCCCGTCGAAGATATCATCGTACCCCAGCGGGCTGATCACGTGGGTGCCAGGGTCGAAAGCGGCCAGGGAGGGGAGGTCCAAATGATCGTAGTGTCCGTGGGTGATGAGAATATGGTCCACCTTCGGCATCTCCCGGGGATCGAAGGCCAGGGGCGAGAAATCTTTGATGAACCATAAGATATCGTTGAATACCGGATCGACGATCAGATAGCGATCCTGGTCCTTGATCAGCACGGTGGCGTGTTTGATAAAGGTCACCGATGCACCGTTGCCGTTTTTCACCTGCGTCCAATCCACATGCACCGGAGTTACCTGCTGCTCGGCCAGGTGGGGCTTGAACTCGTTTTCACTGAGCAGTTTCCAGCGCAGCAACGCCCCTAACTTGCGGCGTTTGCGCACATCGCCCAGAGGGTTCAGAAACTGACCGTTGGTGCCGTGATGGGCCTTGCCGGCCGCCAGGGAGCGGAGGGTCAGGCCGTTCAACGGCTGGTAATGGGGTTGCAGGCTCTCTTCGCTGGTGGCCGCAAGCACCGCCGAGGCGGGCAGGATATTGAGAAGGGCCATGGATTTGAGGCCCGTAAGCATTTTGCGGATAAACATTCTTCGATTCATTTTGGTACGCCTTCGTCATTGAATAGGTGCTCCTGTAGAGGAGTTTCAGAGGTGTCGTCCAAATTTACCGGTTAACATAACACCCCATCGACGCGGGTCAACCGCGGTGAGGAAGGCGGGCGGCTGGCCGGGAAAATGGACTTGATTTGGCCTTGACAGGCCCCTGTGCCGGTGTTAACAAAGCCCTACTTTTAGGCACGTAGCTCAGGGGGAGAGCGCTACCCTGACACGGTAGATGTCCGCGGTTCAAATCCGCGCGTGCCTACCACTCGAATGGAAAGGGTTGCGACGGTGATCGTAACCCTTTTTTGCTTTGAAGATATTCCGGTGGCGTTGCGCCGCTGGCAAAGGAGGCAACATGCAGCGTACCCTTATCGCGGTTTTATGGATTGGGATTCTGGCAAGCCTGGGATTCGGGGCCGGTTGTGCCAAGCAGCAAACGAACGCGGGCACGTTCCCCGGTGTCTTGCCATCCGCCGTGGCCCCATCCGATTGGACCCGGGCACCCAGCGGCGCTTATGTCGCTGAGCAGGGCCGGGTTTTTTACGCCATCGGCACCGCCGGCGGGATGCGCAATACCACCTTATTGCGCGCTACCGCCGACAACCAGGCCCAAACGGAGATGACCCGCGTGCTGAATACATACGTACGCGCCTTGGCCCAGGCCGCCGGTACCGGCGGTGACGAAGCGCCGCTGTACTTGATCGTCAAGGCCGCCCTGCAAAAAGCGCACATCGTGGATCACCGCCAGGGTGGCGGTGACAGCTCTCTTGTGGCGCTTTGTCGCCTGGATCTCTCTGTATTCAAACAAATCCTGGCGGCCGAGTCGGAGTTGGACGAAGCATTGCGCGCGCGCATGCTGGCCCAGGCAGATCGGGTCCACGCTGAGCTGGCCGCTTCCCGATAGTTGCATGCCCCCTACTTGCTGTCCAATGATCGCCAATTCGGGCGTACATCGGCTCGTTATTCCGCCATGAATTCCTCGCAATGCGAACGACTGTTCTGACTTATCTTGACTTGCCTTTGACGACCATTTATGAGACTCAGTTTCTGTCTCCGCGGAGATGGGTGACACAACCGGTTGGATGAAAAGAGTAGTTTCGATGAAGAGCGCAATACGGGAATGGATATTGAACGCCGCCCACAAGGCCCATGCGGCGGGAGCGTTGCCGTCGGATCTTTTTCCAGCAGTGGAGGTGGATGAGCCCAAAAGCGAAACCCACGGCGACTTCGCCACCAACTTTGCCATGCTGGCGGCCAAAACCCTGAAGATGGCCCCGCGCAATATCGCCCAGGCCCTGGTGGACCACATGGAAGATTCGCAGGGGCGGCTGGTACGTGTGGAGATCGCCGGACCGGGTTTTCTCAATTTCTTCCTCGCACCGTCGGCCTGGCCGCAGGGGGTCGCCCAGGTGCTGGCCGAGGACCTGCGTTACGGCGCCTCGGACTTGGGCCGGGGCCAAACCGTGCAGGTCGAGTTTGTAAGCGCCAATCCCACCGGGCCCCTGCATGTGGGCCATGGCCGCGGTGCGGCGGTCGGCGACAGCGTCGCCAACATACTGGCCCTGTGCGGCTACAAGGTGCAGCGTGAATATTACATCAACGACTCGGGGCGTCAGATCCAGACCCTGGGCCGCTCGGTGCTTTTACGCGCCCGGCAGTTACTGGGCGAAAAAGTGGATTTTCCCGAAGAGTGCTACCCGGGGGAGTATGTCCGGGAGATCGCCCAGGCGGTGCTCGACGGCCAGGGGGCCGAATTCGTCCGCCAGGGTGGTGACGCGGCCATTCTCCACAGCGCCCGTTTTGCCGCCGGGGCGATTATCGCCGGCATCCGCCGGGACCTGGAGCAGTTCGGCATCGCCTTCGATGCGTGGTTCAGCGAACAGAGCCTCTACGACAGTGGCCAGGTGGATCGATGTCTGGAAGAGCTCAAATCCCGCCAGGTGGTCTATCTTCAGGACGGCGCCTGGTGGTTCAAGACCACCGATTTCGGTGATGAAAAGGATCGGGTGGTGGTGCGTCAAAATGGTCAGACCACCTACTTTGCCTCGGACATCGCCTATCATCGCGATAAGCTCCAGCGCGGATTCGACCGGATCATCGATGTGTGGGGCGCCGACCACCATGGCTACATTCCGCGCATGACTGCCGCGGTGGTGGCCGGCGGCGGGCGCAAAGAGCAGTTCCATGTGCTGCTGGTGCAGCTGGTCAGCCTGTTGCGTGGCGGCCAGCCCGTGGCCATGGGCAAGCGCTCGGGCGAATTCGTCACCCTCAAGGAAGTATTGGATGAGGTGGGCCGCGATGCGGCGCGCTTCATCTTTCTGACCCGCGATTACAATACGCCCCTGGATTTCGATCTGGAGGTGGCCAAGCAGAAATCCAACGACAATCCGGTTTACTACGTGCAATATGTGCATGCCCGCATCGCCAGCATTCTACGCAAGGCCCAGGAGCAGAACGTGGGCCCCGTGGTTTGGCAAGAGCTCGCCGGTCGTCGCCTGAGCGCTCCGGAAGAGATCCAACTGATCAAGGCACTGGCCCGCTATCCTGAGGTGGTGGCTGCTGCGGCCCAGGCACTGGCCCCCCATCGCATCACCTTTTTCCTCATGCAGCTGGCCGCGTTGTTTCATGCCTACTACAACAAACACCGGGTGCTGACCGAGGATGGTGACCTGACCGTCGCCCGGCTTTGCCTGGTGCTGGCGGTGCAGAAGACGATTCGCAACGGGCTGGCCCTGTTGGGGGTGACTGCGCCCGACCAAATGTGAAGGCGGATCGTGTGGCTGAAGAGCAAGCCAAATATGCGGTTCGGATGACGCGCAAGGGGCTGCTGGCCTGGGGCGCGGTGATTCTTTTTTTCATGGGCTGGATGTTCGTTCTAGGCATTCTGGTAGGGCGCGGGATTGCTCCGGTGCCGATCGATACCCATGCTTTGGAAAAAGAGCTGGCCGAATTAAAAGAGAGCTTGCTGCAAAAGGAGCACGCCGAGATCATGGCCCAGGCCCAGCAAAGCCAGGAAAATGATACGGAGCTGGGGTTTTACGAGGCACTTAAAAGACCGCCCCTCCCAACGCAACCCAAGCCCAAGCCCAGCCCAACGCCTGCCGCAGTCGCGAAGCCCGATCCAGCGGATACCGCGACGCGGGTGAAGCAGAGCCCGACCGCCGCAACGGCGCCCACGCCGGCCAAGCCCAAACCAACAGTGGCGGCCACACCGGCACCGAAGCCGAAACCAACGCCCAAACCGGAAGGTGCGGCAAAGCCGGAATCAGCGGCCACGCCGGCACCGACGCCGGTGGTGTCCCCATCGCCCACACCCTCACCCGGTAAAGGCCGCTTCACGATCCAGGTGGCCTCCTTCAGAGATATCCAGAGTGCTGACCAGTTGGTGAGCACGTTGCGCGGCAAAGGCTATTCGGCCTACCAGTTGCGTACCGATGTGGCGGACAAAGGGGTATGGTTTCGGGTGCGGGTCGGGGCGTATGAAAGCCGCTCGGGAGCCGAGGGGACGCTCAAAAAGCTGCTCGGCGATCGGTTCAAGGCCGTGGTGGTCGGAACCGATTGAAGCGCATGAAAATGGCTGAAACCAAAAAAGGACGAATTGCGGTTTCGGCAAAGTTGAAAGGTGGAAACGTATGAAAATAACCGCCGAACAGATTCTCCATGTGGCCCACTTGGCCCGCCTGAACATCGATTCCCAGGCCCTGGACAAACTATCCCGGCAGGTGGCCACCATTCTGGAGTATGTGGATACCCTGGCCCAGGTGGACACCCGGGGGGTGACGCCCACCAGCCATGCCATCACCGTGACCAACGCCTTTCGGGAGGATGTGTCGTGCGGCCACTTGTCGCCGGAGCAAGCGTTGGCCAATGCGCCCTCTAAAGAAGAGGACTTTATTATCGTTCCCAAAGTGATCGCCTGAGAGCAGTGGGTTTGGGTTCAGCGGAGCAAGGCCATGAATGAAATCAACAGGGTGGGGATGCCGTTCAAGATTTGCCCCAAGTGTGGTACCCAATGGTCCACGCGCGAGGAGTTACTGAGCGATCCCGAGGTGGCTCTGGTCGGATACCAGGCCAATTTCAAGGCGCTCAAGGCTGGCATCCTGCTGTTCAATCATATTTGCAAAACAACCTTGGCCCTGTACGCCACCGGGTTTCAGGATCTGTATGCGGGCCCGGTGTTCGCCGAGCGCGCCACCGGCGGCAGCGACTGCCCCGGACACTGCCTGCGAGAGTGCGATTTGGAACCCTGCCCGGCCCGATGTGAATGCGCCTATGTGCGCCACATCCTTCAATTGATCAAGGCGTGGCCCAAAACGCAAACCAGCAGCCAATAGAATCGATACCAAAGGTAGAAGCGACCATGGAATTGCATACCCTGACCATCGCCCAGGCCCACGACCTGCTGAAACGCAAAAAAATTTCGGCGGTGGAGCTGACCCAGGCCGTGTTGGCGCGCATCGCCCAACTGGAGCCGGCTATTCAAGCCTTTGTGACCCTCACGGCCGATGCGGCTTTGGCCGACGCCCGGAAAGCTGATGCGGCCATCGCGCAAGGACGCATGTCGTTTCTGACCGGTATTCCCATCGCCCTCAAAGATGTGCTTTGCACCCAGGGGGTACGCACCACCTGCGGCTCGCGCATGCTGGCGCAATTCGTACCGCCCTACGACGCCTTTGTCGTCCGGCGGCTCAAAGCCCAGGATGCGGTGATGGTGGGCAAGCTGAACATGGATGAGTTCGCCATGGGTTCGACCACCGAACATTCGGCCTTTCAAATCACGCACAACCCATGGAACACCCATTGTATTCCCGGCGGGTCCAGCGGCGGGTCGGCCGCGGCCGTGGCGGCCGAGATGTGCCTGGCCAGCCTGGGATCGGATACCGGTGGATCGATCCGCCAGCCGGCCTCCCACTGCGGCGTGGTCGGCCTCAAGCCCACCTACGGCCGGGTGTCGCGTTTCGGCCTGGTGGCCTTTGCCTCATCCCTGGATCAAATCGGCCCACTGAGCAAAACCGTGGCCGATTGCGCCGGAGTGTTGCAGGCCATTGCCGGTCACGACCCGCAGGATGCCACCTGTGCCCCGGATGTGGTGCCCGATTACACCACCGCCCTGGCCAGGGGGGTACGGGGCATGCGCATCGGCCTCCCCAAAAATTATTTTAACAGCCCTGGGCTGGACCCCCATGTGGCGGCCGCGGTGATGCAGGCCGTGGCCACCCTGGAAGCATTGGGCGCCTGCACCGTGGAGATCGATCTGCCCCACACCGAATACGGCGTGGCTGCCTACTATGTCATCGCACCCTGCGAGGCCAGCTCCAACCTGGCGCGCTACGACGGGGTCAAGTACGGCTTGAGGGACGGGGCTGCCGCCGAGCTGCTGGAGATGTACCGTACCACCCGCTCCCAGGGGTTCGGCCCAGAGGTGCAGCGGCGCATTTTGCTGGGTACCTACGCCCTGTCGGCCGGCTACTATGATGCCTATTACCGCAAGGCCTCCCAGGTGCGCACGCTGATTATGCGCGATTTCACCACCGCCTTTGAGCAGTGCGACCTGATCGCCTCGCCGGTGACCCCCACGCCGGCCACCCCCATCGGCGCCCACAGCGACAATCCGCTGGCCATGTATCTTTCCGATATGTATACTTTGAGCGCCAACCTGGCCGGTATCCCGGGAATATCGGTGCCCTGTGGCTTTTCACCCGATGGGTTGCCCATCGGGTTGCGGCTGATGGCCGGTCATTTCCAGGAGGAGCGCTTGCTCGCCTCGGCCCACGCCTTCGAACAGGCCACTGATTTTCATAAACAGAAGCCGGTCTTGGCACTATAACGCAAACAAAGGATTGCAAAGGCCATGAGCATCCAACCCCAAGGTGAAAACC